>JBBALS010000159.1:0-2924 GCA_040402915.1 Flavobacteriales bacterium | reverse complement strand
GAAAAAGGAAACAATCAACAATCTAACCTTGTTATCGCGCACAAATTTGGGGAACGTGATTCCAACGGAACATCCGAACTTCACGATGTGGGGATAGTCTACAAGAAAGGCGGAGCTTACCTTGTTGGCATAATGGCAAAAGGGAAAAGCCGAGTAGATTTGGAACAGTTTATCGGACAGATTTCTACGACATTAACCTCCGCTTTGTAGAAAGCAACTCCAAGTTTAAATCGCTGCTCCATTTCCAGCAAATCATCTTGTCTCTGAGAGATAATTAATGGATTTGAGCAAATTCTAAATAAAAATTAGCTATAAACATGTGAACGAAGTTCCTGTTTGGAAATCCCTTTTTCTTTTTGGAATATTGGTCGCGTTGTTCCTGCTATGGCGCTAATTACCTCAACAAGACAACCTGCAAACAGAGGGGTTTTATGAGTTTTAATTCATCGGTTCAACAAAATACCGCAGGAATTGACGCATTTATTTCGGGCAAGTATTGTCAGCGAAAATGTATCCCGTAAATTGCAACACTATCCGTTAGTAGGTTAATTTGCAATTACAGCATGTTTCATAATTATTTGGGTAGTATCGCGCATTGTAAATGCTGATGAAAAACTAATCGGAATTGACAAAATAAAGCAATTATAGATGAAAGCAAATGGAACGACAGTAATGGATATTCTGTCAAACATTCCCTCTGAAAGAGCAGAACATTTTAATCAACTTCATGATGTTATTGTAAAAAATCTACCGAATGGTTTTGAAGCCGCCATTAGTTATGGTGGATTGGGATATGTTATTCCGCATACACTTTATCCTGCAGGTTACCATTGTAAACCAATCGAACCACTTCCATTTGCTGGAATTTCTTCACAGAAAAACTCCATTAATTTTTACCATATGGGAATGTATTCCGACCCTTTATTGTATGAATGGTTTGTTACAGAATATCCTAAGCACAGCAAGAAAAAGCTAGATATGGGAAAAAGCTGCGTTCGCTTTAAGAATCCAGATGAGATTCCTTTTAAACTCATTGCTGAATTAATGAGAAAAATGAGTGCACAAGAATGGATAAATCTTTATGAATCAAAGCTTAAGAAAAAGTGAACTTTTTAATAATTCATAGATTACCGGAAATTATTGATTTGATTATTACTCATTTCTATTCAAGCCGTTTTGGAGTTTTCGATTCCGTTTTTTCTGGTAAATTCTTTTCCTATTAATCTAGTTTCCTATTCATAATTCCGCGGAGTGCCTTAATTAAGATTTCAATTGCTCTAACATATACATTTCCACTTCTTTCGAATCCCATTGGTCTTCGATATCGCTTGTTTTCATTACGTGTTGCATGATAGCTTCTTGTCGATCGCCGATTTTAAGTGCTTCGCTATAGGGTGTATGACTAAATGTAACCATCGAGTACAAAGGCATCCATTTTCCGGGATGCAATTCTGTAAATCGGGCCTCGATTTTCTTCTGAAGCAGAAATGTTGGATCTGAAACTTTATCGCGCATTTCTATGAAATTTCGCAATGCTAATTCAGCAATTGCATCGGCATTGGGCTTTCGAGAATTTTCATATTTGCGCATGAGTTCTGACCAACTACCATCATGGTTTTGCAGCAATTCATCAAATACAAAACAGTCTTCAAAGCAACAATTCATGCCCTGTCCATAAAAAGGAACGATAGCATGCGCTGCGTCACCAATGAGCATCACTTTATCTTGAAACGTCCAAGGAAAGCACTTTACTATGACCATTGCCGCCGCTGGGTTAGTGGTGTATTCCTCTCTGAATTGTGGCATTAACGCAAGTGCATCGGCAAAATAGGTGCTGAAAAATTCTTCTGCCTTTTCAATCGTATCAAGCGAATCGAATGACAATTCTCCCGACTTGGAGAAAAATAAAGTCAAGGTGAAACTTCCATCAGGATTGGGCAAGGCAATCAGCATAAAATCTTTACGCGGCCAAATGTGTAAAGCATTTTTCTCAATTTGATGAGAGCCATCTTCATTTGCAGGAATACTGAATTCTTTATATGCGTAATCGATGTAATACTGCGAATAATTGGACCATGGTTTTTTATTCAGTTCACTCCGCACTTCAGAAAAAGCTCCATCGGCACCTACTAAAAAATCTGATTTAACCGTTTTAATTTCTTCGCCTTGATTGAATCTAGCAGTTGCTGTGTTTAAATCAACATCAACCAATTGATGACTGAAATGGATATTCACTCCGCTTTGTTCGGCAAGATCCATCAGCTTGCAATTCAATGCCCCACGCGAAACAGAATAAATTGCTTGTCCATCTTTTCCGTAGGGTTGAAATGTTAAAGTTCCATGCACATCGTGCATCACACGGCGGTACATGGGAATACTGATTTCTCGGATTGAATCGTCAATTCCAACACCCGACAATCCACGAAAACCTCTATCGGACAATGCCAAATTGATTGATCGACCAACACTCATTAGGTTCTTTCGCATATCGGATCTGCGCTCATACAAATGCACATCGAAACCTTGTTGCTTCATGTAAATTGCCTGAAGCGCTCCTACTAATCCGGAACCTGCAATGGTGATTTTATTTGGCTTACTCATGTTTTGATTCAGTGGTTGAATTGAGATATTATTTCCGCGAAACGAAAAACGTCAACAAAGCTATTGTATAATGGAATTGGTGCAACGCGAATAACATCAGGTTCTCTCCAATCGGCAATGACACCCTGTTTGAATAAATGATCAAACATGTTTTTTCCAGAATGATGAAACAAAAGAGAAAGCTGGCAGCCGCGTTCTTCAGGAGTAATGATGCTAAACATTCCTTCGAATTGCGGACGTTTAAGAATCTCCTCCAATAAATTAAATAAATACGTAGTGAGGTTTTTACTTTTAGAAACCAGTCGATGAATTCCGGCTTCATC
>JBBALS010000158.1:0-4993 GCA_040402915.1 Flavobacteriales bacterium | reverse complement strand
ATATTTTTATTTTGACATTATGATTCAACCCGTACAAAATTATCCCAAAAAGCTCATTGGGAGCAATTTATTAAAGTTAATTTCCTGTTTTTTGTTTTTTATTATTCCTTTTTTGGGTCAAGCTCAAGACACGCAAATACGAGGATTTGTTGATTTTGGATCGAATTACGATGCCAAAAGCGAACAAGTGAATTTCACCTTAGGCGAACAAGATTTGTTTATCACCTCCGATATCTCCGATAAGGTGTCCTTTTTAGGGGAAACGGTTTTTAAATATTCTGCCACCTCACCAACGAGATTTGATTTGAGTATTGAACGAATCATCTTAAAATACAACTTCAAAGGAAACCACAATATTCTATTTGGTAAACATCATACGCCTGTTAATTACTGGAACGATTCTTACCATCACGGTCGTGTTTTATTTCCAACCATTTTTCGTCCTATGATGTTCGATATGGGCGTTGTTCCTTTGCATACAACGGGTTTGCGTTTCCAAGGTCAAAATCTCGGTAAATTACGTTTTGGTTACGATGCCTTAATTGGTAATGGAGTTGCATCAACCGATTTTGGCGATTTCAATCAAATGAAATCCTTGATGTTGGGTGCTCACATTACTCCTATCGATGGTCTTAGAATAGGACTGAGTTACTATAAGGATTATATCCCTAAAGGTGCCATACTTCATCATTCAAAGAATATAAGTACGCAAAATGTAAAGCAATCCTTATACAGCGGTTCCGTTTCGTATTTTGGAAATAAATTCGAATTGCTTGCAGAATCTACTGTGGCAATAAATCAAAACGATTCTACAGGAACGAATGTTAGTCCAACGGCTTATGTGTATGCGGGCTTCCGCACGAAATTTAAATTGGTTCCTTACTTGCGTGCCGATTTATTGGATTTCAGTTCGAAAGAAGTCCTTTTTTCCAACAAAAGACAACGAGGCGCATTGATTGGTTTGCGTTATGAAATCAACTATTTGACGGTGTTGAAGCTCGAATACAACTACACCGAATCGATGTCAATGTCAGACCATTCATCCATGACACATACCAATGCAATCAATTTTCAATTCGCCATTGGATTTTAAAACCTACCCAAATGAAAAAAATAATTAAGAATTTCCTGCTCAGTTTAATAATCATTGCATCAATCCTATCATTGTCGAGTGCTACCTCGGCCGATGAGCCATCCATCACGGTTATTGCGAATGAAAAAGGGGCCCAAACCACTCTCACAATGAAAGAGTTGAAATCCATATTTAAAGGGGAGAAGCAACGCTGGCCCGATGGTACGAAGATCTCCATTGCGTTTATGAAATCATCCACTCCAGTGGGAAGCGCAACATCAAACAAAGTATTGAAGATGAGTGGCGATCAACTCAATAAATTCTGGCTCGCACTTGTCTTTCAAGGTAAAGCAAAAGCTCCTTTTTTCTATGGTTCGGCAAGCGAAGTGGAAAGTTATGTTTCTCAAAATGCGGGCGCCATTGGTGTTGTAGAAGCCGGCTATCAAGCGAAAGGCGCTAAAGTTATTTCCATCGACGGAAAGAAATCGTTTTAAATTTTCTGATTATGAAATTATCACTCAAGTCGAAGATCTGGATTACCATGCTTTCGATCGTGTTGATGTTCGCTTTTTTTGTACTGCTTTATTTCCCAGAACAACAGCAAAAAGCTTTGTTAAGTAATTACAATACCGAAGTTCAAAATTTGTCGAATACAGTTGCTTTGGGTGTTAATATAGCACTAACAGAACAGAACTTAGAGGGTGTGGAAACAGCCATGAACTATGTGAAGCAGAACAAGGAATTGATTTTTGTGAGCATCGTCCAAATAGAAGATTCAACCAAAGAAAAAACCATTCTTCAAACCGTTCCTGAAAATTATCCGGTTAAAGTAAATACGACATCAAACGATACGATGATTGTTAAAGTAACACCGTTTATCACTCCCACAATGAAAGGTGAAATTATGCTTGGCATGGGAACCCATAAAATAGTAGAAAGTAAAAAAGAGATTCGCAACACCTCCTTAATGGTTTGTTTCATTGTCTTGGTTATTGGAATTTTTATCGGATTCCTTCTTTCCAAAAACATTACAGTTCCAGTATTAGCACTTCGTGATGCGGCACTTAAAGTGGGAGAGGGCGATAGAACGCAGCAAGTAAGTTCGCGTGGGCAAGATGAAATTGGAGAATTAGGAAGAGCATTTAATAAAATGGTCAAGGCGCTATCTCTTGCCGAATCTGAACGTAAAGCCGCACAAGAGCAATTGATTCATTCCGAGAAAATGGCTTCCTTGGGTCAGATGACAGCCGGCATTGCTCATGAAATAAAAAATCCACTGAACTTCGTCAACAATTTCTCCGCACTATCTGTTGAGCTATTAGAAGAACTCGAAGAAACTACCGACGCTGAAGAGAAATTGGAAATCATGGAAAGCCTTAAAAGCAATCTTACAAAGATTACGGCTCATGGGAAACGTGCCGATTCCATTGTTGCAACCATGCTGCAGCATTCGCGAGGAACCGCGGGAGAAAAGGTCCCAACCGACATCAATCAATTGTGTTCCGAATATACTGATTTGTCATTTCATGGAATTCGTGCTACTTCTCGAGAATTTAATTGTACAATTACAAAAGACTTCGAAGATAATCTTCCTCTTATAAATGCGATTCCGCAAGATTTAAGTAGGGTAATTCTTAATCTCTTAAACAACGGTTTTTATGCAGTTGCCGATCGTGTTAAAAAATCGGAAGATCCAGCATATAAACCCGAAGTTCGTGTTACAACCATGAAAAAAGATGGAAGTATTTTTATTCATGTTCGAGATAACGGAAGTGGAATTCCAAAAGCCATCAAGGATAAAATTTTTGAACCTTTTTTCACAACCAAACCAACTGGAGAAGGAACAGGTTTAGGACTTTCATTGAGTTACGACATCGTTGCCAAACAACATCAAGGAATGATGAGTGTGCAATCGGAAGAAGGAAGCTACACCGAATTTACCATTCAAATCCCCATTTAAACTGCTATGAAATTACTTGTTGTAGACGATGAATTGGATGTGAAGGACATGTTCCTTCAACGATTCCGTAAAGAAATAAAAGCGGGAAAAATCTCATTGGTTTTTGCACATTCAGGCGAGGAGGCCATTGAGTTGTTATCCCAAATGCAACCCATGGATATTGTACTAATTTTGAGCGATATCAATATGCCGGGAATGACTGGTTTTGATTTGCTGAAGATTGTAAAAGAAAAACTTCCCGAATTGAAAATATTTATGGTTTCGGCCTACGGAGATGCTTTGAATATGAACAAGGCAAAGGAGCATGGAGCTGATGGTTTTATTGAGAAACCTGTTAACTTTCAATTATTGGAAGAAAAGATTTTTAGTGCACAATAGAAATTATGGCTGAACGAATTTTATTTGTGGACGATGAGCCAGATATGGAAGAGCTTATTAAGCAGCGTCTTCGTAAGCATGTGCGTGAAGAGAAATTCATTCTTGAATTTGCTGGAAATGGTCGATTGGCTCTAGAGAAACTTAAAGTTTACAGCGACATTCGCATTATCGTTACCGACATCAATATGCCCGAAATGGATGGGCTTACTTTGCTTTCGGAACTTGCAAAACTCGACAGACCAACGAGAACTTTAGTTGTTTCGGCGTATGGTGATATGCAAAATATCCGTTCGGCAATGAACAATGGCGCATTCGATTTTGTAACCAAGCCCATCGATTTTATCGACCTTGACCTTACACTCGAAAAGACAGTTCAGGAAGTGTTGTATTTATTGCAATCGATTGATACAAAGCAGAAATTACAAGACGAAACCATTGAGCGTATTAAAGCCCAAGAAGATGCATTAAGACAGGCGGAAGAAAACACTAAACTCATTACGGATCAAAATCGTTTGTTGGAAGAAAAGGTTGCAGAACGAACATTAGAACTTGCAGAAAAAAACGACACACTAAACATAGAGTTGCAACGTAGTGAGCAATTGTTACTCAACATTCTACCATACGAAACAGCACAGGAATTGAAAATGAGTGGCAAGGCTGTGGCTCGCTATTATCCAGACATAACAGTCATGTTTACCGATTTTAAAGGATTTACGCATATCGCAGAAAAACTCACGCCAGAACAATTGGTGCAAGAAATAGATGAGTTCTTCACGGCATTCGACCTAATCATGGAGAAAAACGGCATCGAGAAAATCAAAACCATTGGGGATGCCTACATGGCAGCTAGCGGCTTACCTGCAGTAAATGATACGCATGCACTCGATATGGTAAATGCCGCAGTCGATATTATCGAGTATATGGAAGTGCAAAGGCAAATTCGTATTGCTGCTAACCGCCCTGTTTTCGACATTCGAATCGGAATTCACACTGGTCCCGTTGTAGCAGGAATTGTAGGTCATAAAAAATTCGCTTACGATATTTGGGGCGATGCAGTGAATCTCGCGTCCCGCATGGAATCTTCCGGCGAAGCAGGACAAATAAATATCAGTCAAGCAACATACGATCGAATTAGCTCCACCTATTCCTGTATTTTTCGTGGAGAAATAGAAGCCAAAAACAAAGGGAAAGTCGGAATGTATTTCGTAAATCTACCTTGTAATTAGCACGTTATTATTTATTAGAATGAACAAAGGGATTCTGCTTTTCTTCTTGTTCATTCCGATTTTTACTTGGGCTGAAGTTCCCAAGCCCGATTGGGCATTCGTTATAAAAGGATTCCAAGACGTCGATTTGGCAGGACTCGAAACCGATAAAGAAGGGAATGTTTATGCCTGCGGAATTTATTCGGGATGGATGGAAGTTCGTGGCATAAAAGAACGCTTCAAAGCACCAAACCATGTTGCGGGATTTATAATTAAAATTTCAAGCAAGGGCAAAGTACTGTGGGGCTTGCCTTTTCTCAGTTCGGAAGACACTCGATTACAAAATATGACTTTATTACCCGACGGAGGAGTTGCCGT
>JBBALS010000157.1:0-5010 GCA_040402915.1 Flavobacteriales bacterium | reverse complement strand
ACAATTGCATTCAAGTAATCCAAGCGATTCGGCAGCTCGTATTTGGGCATTAATCGTTTTTCAATCGTGGTATAACAAACGGTTGAAATAGATATATTTGACTTTTAGCACCCAGTTCAAAATGCCAAAAATTCTTCGAATCATCAATCGGTTTAATTTGGGAGGCCCTACCTACAACGCTGCTTATTTATCGCGTTATATGCCGCCAGAATTTGAAACCCTGTTGGTCGGTGGAGAAAAAGACGATTCCGAAGACAGCTCTGAATTTATCGTTAAAAACCTTGGTTTAGATCCTATTATTATTCCCGAGATGAAGCGAGAGATCGACCTAAAAAACGATTTCGAAGCGTATCGTAAAATGGTGAAAATAATCGAAGACTTTAAACCCGATATTGTACACACACATGCTTCGAAAGCCGGAACGATTGGTCGATTGGCTGCGGCAAACATGAAAGTTCCGGTTATTATTCACACTTTTCACGGACATGTATTCCATTCCTATTTTGGGAAGATGAAAACCGTGATGTATAAAAACATCGAGCGGAATTTAGCAAGAAGAAGTTCTACAATTATTGCCATTAGTGAGAAGCAGAAAACCGAATTGTGTCTGATACATCGTATTTGCAAACCAGAAAAAATTCGTGTTGTACCATTGGGATTCGATTTGACGCGCTTTACCGAAAACATGCAGGATAAGCGCTCTTCTTTTCGTTCACGTTATAACATTTCTAACGAGGAGATTGCCATTGGGATTATAGGACGATTGGTTCCTATTAAAAATCACAAGTTATTTATTGAAGCTTGTAAAATTGTGTTAGAAAAAACACAACAAAAAATCCGCTTGTTTATTATTGGCGATGGTGAAGATCGCTTGAACATTGAATCGATGGCTCGGAAAGCCGAAATTCAATTTATTGATGGGATGGTTTCGAATGCCATTGCGCCTTTAACTTTTACTTCGTGGATTCAAGAGATTGATGTTGCCTGTGCCGGTTTAGATATTATTGCACTTACCTCATTAAATGAAGGAACACCAGTTAGTTTAATTGAAGCTCAAGCAGCGAACAAACCCATTGTCACAACGAATGTTGGGGGTATTGAAAATGTAGTAGTAGAAGGAGTTACCGCATTATTAAGTCATTCTAAAACAGATCCAAATCAGTTTGCCGATTTACTACTTCAGTTAACCGAAAATAAAGAGCGAAGAGATGAATTGTCACGTGCAGGCTCGGAACATGTTCGCAATAAATTCCATTACACTCGTTTGGTGAGAGATATGACCGAACTTTATTATGAATTATTGAATAAAGAAGGTGTTTAGAAAGAGACTAATTACTATATTATTTTTTAGTAGATTTGTCGCAATATGAAATTTTGTTTCCATAGACATATTTCTCTGCTGACATTTCTTTTGGCGGTTATGTTCATCTCATCCTGTAACAATAGGGCGATTATGTTTCGTACAAAGCTCAATTACAAATTTGACGATTTATCGAAAATACCACCAACCCGCGAATACAAAATTGGAATTAACGATAATATTGATATTCAAGTTAATCCGAATAAAGGAGCTATGTTGTTGGAAGGAAATTCAGGGAGTTCGGCAGGTGGGAATTCAGGTAGTAACTCCACAATGAATAGATCAATTACTGCTTTAGTTGAATACGATGGCACAATTAAACTTCCTGTTTTAGGAAGAATTCAAGTAAAAGATCTTACCCAACGCGAGGCAGAATTGATGATGGAAGAACGCTACAAAGAAATCTTCATAGATCCCTTTGTTAAAATAACTATTACAAACAAACGTGTATTATTATTCCCCGGTAGTTCAGGATCAGCTCGCGTTTTAAATTTAAGTAATCAAAACACAACACTTACAGAAGCTATTGCAATGAGCGGTGGTGTTTCAGGAGATGCAAAAGCAAATCGCGTAAAATTAATTAGAGGCGACCCTGAAAATCCACAAGTTTATCTTATCAATCTTTCTACTATTGAAGGAATGAAAAAAGGGAATATTGTATTACAAGGAAATGATATTATTTATATTGAACCAAGAAACGATTATATCATCAATTTCACCAATCGTATAGCTGGTTATATTGGTGCAGTCAGCTTAGGTGTTTTAATATATGGATTAGTAAAATAATAGATGGTAGAGCGTAAAATTTCCAACCTTAATGATGAATTTGATCTGAAGCTATTCTTAAAAGTAGCGAAGCGAAATTCGGCATGGATTGTACTTTTCTTTATTATCTCATTTTTGATGGCGTTCCTTTATTTACGCTATACCTACCCTATATATGAGGCAAAAACGGTAATTCAAATTGCCCTAGCCGACAAAAACTCGAAACTACTTCTCGATAAAGAGTTTTCAACTCAGAGTGATATCTCTAGTAAAATCGAACTATTGAAGTCACCGACATTTCTTGACCGTGTATTTAATAAACTCCCATTAGATATCGGATATTTCCAAATTGGGAATGTATTGAATTACGAGATGTATCGAAGTTCTCCCTTTGAAATTGACTATCATAATCCAACAAACGAACTTTTTAACATACCTGTTTATATTTCATTTACAGACGAAAATAACGTAACCGTTTCTGTAAATATCAACAACAAAGAAAATGTTTATCGAATAAAAACAGACAAATGGCAGCGCTTGCCCATGCTTGACTCGATAAAAGTTAATGTTAAAAATTACGAAAAAATACGGAAGGATATGTTGGGGTTGAATGAAAATCCTTACTACTTTATTTTATCCAAACCAGAAAATTTAGTTCGAACATACTCTGCCAACTTAGAGGTTATTACTGAAAATGATGCAGCGGGAACAATTAAAATGGTATTCCACGAAAGAAGTCCTGCAAAAGCCGCGGATATCTGTAATACCATTGCCGAAGAGTTTAAAGTATACGACATTGAAAAGCAGGCCGAAAGCTCTTTAAATACCATCCGATTTGTTGATGATCAGCTAAAAATTATTTACGACGAATTGTACGACAGTGAAGTAAACCTTCAGGATTTCAAAACCAAGAATCGCTTGAATGATGAAACCCCTTTGCCCGATTTCAATACACGTATTAATGATTTAGAATCTAAACTTAATAATCTCGAAGTAGAAGAATCGGGTTTAAGAACCATCCAAAAGGCGGTTACCGATAATCGAGATATTGACATTTATCAATTAATCTCTTTATTGGCTGGAAGTCGCTCAGAAGGCATGATTTCAACTCTATTAAATGATTTAAGAGGGCAACTATCGCGCTTAGAAGCATTAAAATACTCCAATACACCCAATGCATCTTCGGTAGCTCAAATAGAATATCAAATAAAGATACAACGCAAAATGATTGTTGAAGCAATTTTGGCTGTTCAAAAAAGCATCAATGACCAAAAGGAAGAAATCGAATCACGGGTTGAAAACTACGAAAACGAAGTACGTGATGGCGCCTTAAACTTCGATCGTATTGAATTTGTTCGACTTCAAAAACTGAATCAGATCAACGAACAATATTACAATAAATTGGTTACTATAAAATCTGAGTTAACCATTGCCAATGCAGGTATTACATCCGAAAACACCATATTAGAAGCCTCAGCTACTCCCGTTTTCCCATTCTTCCCAAGTAGAAAACTCGTTGCGTTAAGTGCCTTAATAGGTTGGCTTATTGTGAGTTTAGGGCTTATCATTGTTCGCTATTTGTTTCATAACGAGATAACTTCCCTAAACGAAATTATGAAGTATTTAGAGGTTCCCATGTTGGGGATTGTTCCTAATTACAAAGACACTATTCCGATTTCTCAATTACTTGTTGACAAAAAACCGAAATCAATAATTGCTGAATCTCTTCGATCTATTCGTTCAAATCTGGAGTTTCTTTCTCAAAGCGATGGCCCGAAAGTTTTGGCAATTACCTCTACAATTTCTGGAGAAGGAAAAACATTTGTGGCCCTCAATTTAGCAGGTATCATTGCATTTTCGGAAAAGAAAGTGATTATTATCGATTTGGATATGCGTAAGCCTAAGATCCATGTGGGCTTCGGTGTTCCAAACGATAAGGGAATGAGTACCATATTAATAAACCGGAATTCTGTTGATGAATGTGTGTTCAAATCGAGTTTGAACAACTTGGATTTTATCACAGCAGGCCCAGTTCCTCCAAATCCTTCCGAACTTGTTATTAGTTCGCGCATGTTGGAAGTGATAAATGAGTTGAAAACCAAGTACGATGTGATTGTAATTGATAATCCACCAGTTGGATTAGTAACCGATGGAATTCGCGTATTTAAAATTGCAGATTATCCAATTTATGTGTTCAGGGAAAATTTCTCGAAACGTAATTTCGTGCAAAATGTGAAGAAGCTCATGCGTGATAACAACATTAAGAACCTTTCCGTTATTCTAAATTCTGTTGACATAAAACGCTCTGGTTATGGATACAGTGGCGTGTACGATTACGATTACGGTTATGGATACGGATATGGATTTGGGTATTATGATGAAGACATTCGTCGAGAGAAATTTAGTATTAAAGAGTTTTTCAGACGACTGATTAGCAAGTAATATGAACTTTGAAAAAAATTCAATATCAGGACTTTGTGTAATAACACCTCGAGTTTTTGATGATCCGCGTGGTTATTTCTTCGAATCCTACAGTAAAAAATCATTTATTGAAGCAGGAATTACAGATGATTTCGTTCAAAGCAACCAAAGTTTATCACAGAAAGGTGTATTACGTGGCTTGCATTTCCAAACACAACCGCATGCGCAATCCAAATTGGTAAGAGTTATTCAAGGATCTGTTTTGGATGTAGCCGTTGATGTTCGAAAAAATTCACCTACTTACGGAGAACATTTTTCGATTGTTTTAAGTGCTGAAAACAAGAAAATGTTTTTCGTTCCTATTGGATTTGCACATGGTTTTTTAACGCTCGAAGACAATACCATATTTTCATACAAATGCGGTAATTATTACAATAAAGCTTCGGAACAAGGTATCTTATGGA
>JBBALS010000156.1:0-5018 GCA_040402915.1 Flavobacteriales bacterium | reverse complement strand
TTCTTAAAAAAGGATTCCAATTTCGTTTCCGAAACTACGCACAATTAAATGGAAGTTGGGATAACTGGCATTTAGACTATGTGCGCTTAGACAGAAACCGAAATCTCAATGATACCAACCTCCTCGACTATAGTTTCATGTATCCAGCAGGTAGTTTATTGAATACGTATAAGTCGGTTCCGTTAAGTCATTTTCTGCCCAATGCATTGGCAAATATGGATACATTATTTCAACTCTCCTTAACAACCCAATCTGTAGCATCTGACTTTAAAACCTACGGATATTATTTTGAGAATTACAATTTCCCTAATGTTATTAGAGATTCATCATTGGCGTTGTTGGGACCTATTTTCTCAAGGGAAGAAAATCAATTTACACAAGCGATTAAATACACCTATGAAAATCCAGGAACATCTTGGTCGGAATATATTCTCAAACACTTTTTAAAAGACAATCAAGGCGATTTAATTCCAGAAAACGACACGACTATTTACCGTCAGATTTTAAGTAATTACTATGCTTTAGATGATGGAAGTGCGGAAGAACGTATCAGCATTAATAATAATGGAGGAGGTTTTGCTGCGCAAAAATTCGATACCTTTTTGGGTGACACTTTAAAATCCATTCAGTTTTATTTTAACTGGGTGAATGAACCAATAATAGATAAATCATTCTATATAATGGTTTGGGGGGCAGGAGCAAATTTGCCGGGAGAAATACTCGTAAATGAAGGCGTTCATGTTCCATATAATTATGGTCAAAACGTTTTTATTACCTATGAATTAGAGAATCCAATTTACCTTCCTGCAGGCTCATATTATATTGGTTGGGCGCAAAACACCGGATTTGATATCAATATTGGTTTTGACAAAAACACTAATAATTCGAATCGTATTTTCTATAACCTGGATGGCAATTGGTACAACTACGCGGCGAATGCTGGCACCATGATGATACGACCTTTGTTTCAAGAATTTCAAGATACGTATGTAGGAGTAAAACCTAATCTCAATCAGGAATGGGAAATGTATCCAAATCCAAGTAATGGTTTTATAACATTAACATTTCCCGATAATCAATTTGACATACAGTTGTTTGTACATGATGTTTCTGGAAGAGTTGTTTTCAAAATGAATGAATTAACTTCTCAAATTACAATTGATTTAAAAGAGTATTTAACTGCCGGTTTATATTTTATTGAATTGAGAAACAAGGAAGGAAAACTGGGTAAAATCAAGCAGTTGATATTGAATTGAGTGACATGAGTGTAGATGAATTTGATAATGTAGAGAATGAATCGGGATGGGAACCTGACGAAGATCAAGAATTGTATGAGCATGTGCGTATTGTATCCGAGAAAGGGCAAGTGTTACTTCGTATTGATAAATTTCTTCAAAATAGATTAGAGCATACATCGAGAAGTCGATTGCAAAATGCGGCGGCAGCTGGGAATATCCATGTAAATGGGAAACCCGTTAAATCGAACTACCGTGTTAAGCCGTTTGATGTTGTAACAGTTGTGTTTGCACATCCACCTCGAGATCGCGAATTGAAAGGTGAAGACATTCCTTTGGATATAGTATATGAAGACGATGATGTGATTATTATCAATAAAAAGCCCGGCATGGTGGTTCATCCAGGTTTTGGTAATTATTCAGGTACGTTGATTAATGCGGTCTTATATCATTTTCAACACCTTCCGCTTTTTCAGCAGAAACAACCACGTCCAGGCTTGGTACACAGGTTAGACAAAAACACGTCTGGTATAATGGTTTTAGCTAAAAATGAATTTGCTATGACCCATTTAGCAAGACAGTTTTTCGATAGAACCACTAAACGAAGATATGTTGCATTAGTTTGGGGTGATGTCAAAGCAGAAGAAGGAACCATAACGGGGCATATTGACCGAGATATACGTGACCGAAAATTGTTTACAGTTTATCCAGATGGTTCTCAGGGAAGGCATGCCATAACGCATTACAAAGTACTTGAGCGCTTTGGTTATGTTACCCTTGTAGAATGTAGATTAGAAACCGGCCGTACGCACCAAATTCGTGTTCACATGAAATACCTTGGTCACCCATTATTCAATGATGATACATATGGAGGTGATAAAATATTAAAAGGGACTACTTTTCAATCTTATAAGCAGTTTATACAGAATTGTTTTGAAGCCATTCCAAGGCAATCGCTGCATGCAAAATCACTTGGTTTCATTCATCCCGTTACAGGCGAGGAAAAGCACTTTGATTCAGAGCTTCCAGATGATTTTAAGGCGGTACTATTAAAGTGGGGAAACTATTTTAAAAACAAAATAGAGATTGAACAACAAAAAGAATAGTGTTCAACAAATTGGAAACTAGGTAAGTTTGGGGGTGGAGTCAGATTTATTTTCAGGAGCAAAAACATCTGATTCAGGAACAACAAATTTTACCCAAACAACCCACAGTATAAAGATGAGTGCGTATGCGATATAATTGTAAAAATCGTGCTGCTCTAATTTCATGAACTCCCCATTTTTGTATTGCGAGATAGTAAGCGATACAATGCGAATTACATTAATCAAAATAATCAAGAAACAACCTAAGGGAATAAACCACAGCTTTTTCTTCCAAGGAGCTGGGTAAGAAACTATTAATGCAAAGAAACCGAACAATAAACCAAATCCTACACAAGGATTTCCGATTCTGACACCGGAAGAACCAACAATTGATAATGTGTCGTATCCGTGGAGGATAGAATAATCAGTAAAACTGAAAACAAAGACACTTAATTTGAGAAGAATAAGTAATAGGATATGATAAATATATATCCAAAAATAATGATAGAAAGCAACTACATGACTAAGCCAGTTCTCGGAAATTAGCCAAAAAAAAGACAGGCCAAATATTTTGGCTAAAAATAAATTAATCGATTTTGAACCTCCCACTCGAATAAAAAAAGAAAGTACTCTTGGTAGATTACTTTTTTTCTTTCCCTTTTCTGTAATCGTGAATTTTCTTAGCACCGTAACCAGCGCAAGCAATAACTAGAAAAGAAACCCCTCCATCAATAGGAATAACAGTTGGTGTTGGGGGTGGTGGAACAGAAGCAAAAATAGTGCTGATAACACCGGAAACAAAGAAAACAGCGATTGTAAGTAAAAGTGACTTTTGCATTTTGATGTATGTATTAATTATTATTCTCGTTGAAGCAAAGATATAAAATGTTTTTTCTTATTTCCTATCAAAAACTCATAAGATCGTATGAATATGAAATATCTTATAGTGCAAATAACAATAAGGCGATTGTATCTATTTGAAAATCAATATCGTGTACGGCGAATTGTTAATAAAGTTGTCAGTAAAAAAAATCGAAGTCCCTACAATTAACATCAATATCCTTCTTTTCTATATAGACTTCAGGGCTTTTTTGAATCATCATGACTCCATCCGGGTGGCTTAATTAGGTAATTTACTTTCAATAAAATACCGGGCGCCTTTTTGATGTCTTGCCAAATATTATTCCATTCAAAAAAAACAATTTTTAGTGGATGATTACTTTCGATGTTCTGGGTTAATCCATATTTAATAGGCTCATTTTCATCCTCCTCAACAAATGTCCCGAAAATTCGATCCCAAATAATAAGAACCATTCCCATGTTCGAATCCAAATACTTTATATTGGAAGCATGGTGAACTCGATGATGTGAAGGTGTTACAAAAATATACTCAAATGCAGGATGAACCTTACCAACAATTTCGGTATGTACCCAAAATCCATATACCTGAGTTATTGCATACATGAATACAATATCCAATGCATCAAAACCTAAAAATGCAATCGGCATAAAAAACAAAAAGCGGTAAAACGGTTGAAAAACAGACGATCGAATAGCTACTGTCAAATTGAACTTTTCACTAGAATGATGTGTGGAATGTGTTGCCCAAAATAATCGAACAAAATGATCGGCACAATGGAGAACGTAATACGATAAATCCTCTGCTAAAAACAACAGAAGCCAATACAATATTCCTTTATCAGAGAAGTCAAAAATCTGAAATGAATTCACCCAAATAAGAACAAACAAGGTTATTCCACGAAATAATAAATCGTTCAAAAAATTCCAACTGGTGCATACCAAATTGATAAATGTATCTTCCTTTGTGTATAATTTACGATTGTAAAAATGGCTAAAAAGCAACTCTGCTAAAATTAGAATTGCCATAAAGGGAACTGTATAACTCAACAATATTTTTTCCACGGTGCGATATTAAGAAAACCTGAGAATTCCTTTTAATTATTTAAAATCCAATGCTAAACCTATTTCATTGATAAATTGTTCTGAATACTTTTTTGCGGATTCATTGTTAAGATTTGCAATTTGAATAAACCAGGGATAAAGGTTCCCAAATTTCATAGTTAAATTCTCTCGATTAAAATATAAGTTGGAAGTGCGGCGCACAAAAAAATCGCTTGGATGTAAGCACATTTCATAATTAATTGCGTAATGCATTTCGGCAATATCTGGCACCCACTCTTTTTCTGAAATATCAGGCCACAATGCAAAGGCGATTTCAACAATGTGCTCAGCGTCTTTTCCATAACGATTAACCCACTCATCAATTTTATTGTAAGAGCAATTTACCTGTTTCGCTTGACCACATAAAATGTCTTTATATTCAATGATATCTTGTTCATCAATAAAATCACCACCACTTAATTTCACCTTATGGGTTTGTGATTTTGGAATAGATCTTTGTTCAATACTATTTATTTTTAATGCAATTACATCAACAACTCGTTTTGCCATTAATCTGTACCCTGTTAACTTACCACCTGCAATTGAAATCAATCCTGAAGGAGAAGTAAACAGTTCATCTTTTCGGGATAATTCGGATGGGCTTTTACCATCTTCATGAATCAATGGCCTTAATCCACTCCAGCTCGAAATCACATCGTTTCGACTTAAAAGAATAGTTGGGAAAATTCGATTGCAGGTTTCTAAAAGATACTGAACATCGGAAACAGAAACTAGT
>JBBALS010000155.1:0-5028 GCA_040402915.1 Flavobacteriales bacterium | reverse complement strand
ATCTGAATCAATTTCATAAACAAAATCTTAGTTCGGTTTGGGCAAATCGGACTGTTTGAAAAATTTAGTTAACGCCTCAATTATCATTGACGGAACACGCATGGGTTTATTGTCGGAAGAACGAATAAAAACCAATTCTGTTTCAGCTGTATTTAAAAGTTCCATCGCTTCGTTATATATTGAATAATGAAAAACAATTCGCGATTGAGGCAGGGTTTCGATTCGCGTTTCAATGAGTAACAATTCATCGTAACGTGCTGGTTTTTTATACCGAATATGTAAATCTGTAACAGGCATCAATATTCCGGATTCTTCTAATGAACTATACCGAATTCCAAGCGTTCTGAGTGCTTCCACTCGTCCAACTTCCAAATAGCTTGCATATTTTCCGTAATACACAAATCCCATTTGATCAGTTTCAGCATAACGCACGCGAAGTGTAGTTTGATGTGTAAACACAAAAAATATTTTATTGTATAGTGATTAAACTAAAAGGTGTAAATTTTGAAATTCTATTGACTTCGAATTTTGAATCCCATTAAAGTTATCCATACACTTATTCACCTTGCAGTTATATCATTGATAATTAGCTGTTCTAAGCCATTGCAATCGGTCTCCACCAACAAAGAAAACTTGGTGATTGGCCCAAGTGGTTTCTCTAAAAGTTCACCTGCAATAGATTCTTTGATTCAACCTTACCGCATTCCACTTCAAAAAACGATGCTCGAAGTGGTCGCAGTTACGGATGCTCCAGCTACAAAAGCACTTCCAGAATGCGGATTGGGCAATTTAATTTGCGATATCATGTTGAGTTATTCTGAAAGAGTTCTTAATAAACAGGCCGATATCGCCTTTTACAATATGGGAGGACTTCGCATAGAACTTCCCAAAGGAGATATTTCGCTATCGATGATTTTTGAGTTAGTTCCTTTCGAAAACGAGTTGGTAACTATTGATATACTTGGGAAAGATCTTGATGGTTTATTTCAGCAAGTTGCATTAAAAAAAGGAGGCCCAATTGCAGGTTGTTCGATGGGAATCTCTTCGAAAGGAGCTATAAATATTAAAGTGGGAGGAAAAGAAATTGAACCCGAACGAACCTATTCGATTATTTCGAATGATTATCTAATCAACGGCGGCGACAATTACATCATGCCACCATACACAAACCGACAAAATCTCAAAGTGAAGTTTCGTGATGCCGTGCTAGAAGAACTGAAATTTTATAAATCTAAAAACACCCAATTACATCCTACAACCGATGGACGAATTTACCTCCTGGACACGCCGTAAGTTTATTCGAGGCAGTTTAAGTCTTACGGCATTTACCTCCATGCCGGGATGGCTCAAAGCATTTGAAAACGAAACAGGTCACAAAACGCTTACCATTCTTCACACCAACGATTGGCATAGTCGCATAGATCCTTTTCCCGATAACGATCCCAAATATCCGGGCCAAGGAGGAGCAGCTCGCAGAGCCGCGCTTATTTCGAAGATTCGGGATGAACAGAGCAATGTTTTGCTTCTCGATGCTGGTGATATTTTTCAGGGCACACCGTACTTTAATTTTTATGGTGGAGAACCCGAATTTAAATTGATGTCGGCCATGGGTTACGAAGCCGCAACTTTAGGAAATCACGATTTCGATAATGGCATTGATGGACTTGTTAACAAATTGCCTTTTGCTAATTTCCCATTTGTGAATTGTAACTACAGCGTAAAAGACACAGCACTCGAAGGAAAATTAAAGAAATCAATTATCCTCCATAAAAACGGGTTAAAGATTGGCATACTGGGAGTTGGCATCGATTTAACTGGCCTTGTTCCTGATGCAAATTGGAAAGGTATTCAATACCACAATCCCATCATAGCTGCTGATAATGAAGCTCGTTATCTCAAGTTAGACGAGCATTGCGACATGGTTATTTGTTTATCGCACTTGGGCTATCAATACGATACATTTAAACCTTCTGACCTTATGTTAGCGTCAAACACTAAGCACATTGACATAATTTTAGGTGGACATACACATACATTTCTAGAAAAACCAGTGACAATAATGAATGCGATTGGTAATTTTGTGACTATTAATCAAGTAGGTTGGGCAGGGCTAAGATTAGGTAGGCTCGATTACCTCTTTAGTAGTATAAACAACAAGAAAAATCAAGCGTTTACCCAAATTAAATATTTTAGAAAGTCAATAGCAATTTAATTTTTTTTTAAAGTATTTTTAGTAAATATTTGCCATCCAATAATTCGGCTTCCCCCTAAAGCTGAAAATCGATTCAAGGAATTATCCTTTAGTCACAATTAATAACATTAAGAATATGCAGACACTAGAGCAATCATTTGAAAAAATTTGGCAGAATTGCCTCGACATTATAAAGGATAATGTCAATCAACAGAGTTATAAAACTTGGTTTGAACCAATTCGACCAGTAAAGTTAAACGGAAGCGTTTTGACGATACAGGTACCCAGTCAATTTTTTTACGAATGGCTAGAGGAGCATTATATTGATTTGCTTAAGAAAACCATCAATAAGGAATTAGGATCCGAGGGGCGTCTTGAATATTCCATTATTATGGAAAACAACTACCGCAATGCTAACCCATACACGGTTAACATTCCTGCGGTGAGTCATAAGTCATTGAAAAACCCTGCTGTTTCGATGCCAATTGACCTAAACAGCAACTCCATCAAAAACCCATTCATCCTTCCTGGATTAAAGAAGATGAATGTTGAATCCCAACTTAATCCGAATTACTCTTTCGACAACTTGGTTGAAGGCGATTGTAATCGTCTGGCTCGCTCTGCTGGATTTGCCGTTGCAAACAAACCCGGAGGAACTGCTTTCAATCCATTGCTTATTTATGGAAATGTTGGATTAGGTAAAACCCATTTGGCTAATGCCATTGGAATCGAGATAAAAAAGAATTTTCCCAATAAAACGGTTCTTTATGTTCAAGCTGAGAAATTCATTACCCAGTTTGTTGATGCCGTAAAAAATAACTCTCATAACGACTTCATCCATTTTTATCAGATGATTGATGTGTTGATTATTGATGACGTTCAGTTTTTTGCAGGAAAAGAGAAAACACAAGACGTTTTCTTTCAAATCTTCAATCACTTACACCAAACAGGAAAACAATTGGTGTTAACATCCGATAAATCTCCAATCGAATTAATTGGATTGGAACAACGTCTACTTTCTCGTTTCAAATGGGGTTTAAGCGCCGACTTGCAAGTGGCAAATCTGGAAACACGCATCGCTATTCTTGAAAAGAAAATTTATGCCGATGGTATCGAAATGCCGAAAGATGTTATCGAATATTTGGCATACAATATCACAACAAATGTGCGTGAACTTGAGGGTGCTTTAATTTCATTGGTTGCACAGTCAACGTTGAATCGCAAATCCATCACAATGGAATTGGCGCGTCAGATGATCGATAAGTTCGTAAAAAACACTACACGCGAAATTTCTATCGATTTTATTCAAAAAGTTGTGTCCGATTATTTCAACCTTCCGCTGGATCTTTTAAAATCCAAAACCCGTAAGCGTGAGGTAGTTCAGGCGCGACAAATTGCTATGTTCTTTGCTAAAAGCATGACTAAATCTTCTCTGGCAAGCATCGGTTTGCAATGTGGAGGTAAAGATCATGCAACTGTTCTTCATGCTTGCCGTACAGTAAACAACCTCCTCGAAACCGACAAGAAATTCCGTGTCTATATCGATGAGATTGAAAAGAAGATCGGGAATCAATAAAAAAAAGAACATTTTGACCATAAACAAAGTACTGATGGTCTGCCTAGGCAATATTTGTCGCTCACCTATGGCAGAGGGTATACTTAGAGCTCGGATAGAAGAAGCCGGAAAAAAGGTTATTGTAGATTCTGCAGGAACTTCGGATTATCACGCAGGTGAAAGCCCCGATTTTAGGGCAATTCGAATACTTGAGAAACGTGGAATTGATATTTCAGGTCTCTCTGCTCGGAAATTTACAGTGAAGGATTTCGATGACTTCGACCTCATCTACGCCATGGATGCGTCCAATATGATGAATATTTTAGCATTAGCTAGAAACGACGAAGACCGCAAAAAAGTAGAACTTCTCCTAAATGTCAGTCATCCTCAAAGTAACCGTTCTGTGCCAGATCCTTATTACGGTGGAATGGACGGATTTGAAGAAGTTTACACACTTTTGAATGAGGTTTCTTTGAAAATAATCAGCTCGATTTGAGCATGCAGGCGGGTTCAATATTCTTAATATCAACCTATCTCGGCGATGAAGCACGCGAAGACTCCCTAAGTATGTGGGAGTTAAGTTTGGTGCAGGACTTGAGAATGTACTTCACCGAAAACGAAAAAAGCGCCAGACGCTTTCTCCGTAAAGCAGGATACAAAGGTTCTTTAGACGAAATCATCCTCCATCGTTTCGATAAAGACACCAAAATCGACGAACAACTTAAGTTATTATCGCTTGTTAAACAGGGCAACCATGTTGGGCTTATCTCAGAAGCAGGAGCTCCTGCGCTTGCCGATCCTGGTGCAAATTTATTAGCATTGGCGCACGAACAAGGAATTTCGGTTATTCCTGTTCCCGGTCCTTCGGCTATTATGCTCAGTATCATTTCTTCAGGGCTCAATGGACAACAATTTACCTTTCATGGGTATTTACCAATTGATAAAGTTGCACGCAGTCGAAAATTAAGAGAAATAGAACAGATTTCCTTTCAAACGGGCTATGCTCAATTTTTCATTGAAACACCTTATCGCAATGCTGCAATCATCGATGAATGTATCAACTCATTAACTCCCCAAACCAAACTATGCATAGCAGCAAACTTAACCGTTCCCGATGGTTGGGTGAAGACGAAATCTATTGAAAAATGGAAATTGCAAAAACCTGAAATTCAAAAAATTCCAGCCGTATTTGGACTCTTAAAGTCTGCTTAAATTTTTTGAAATATTAAACGTTTTCGGTATACATTTGTCAGCTTCAAAACCATAAAAAATTCTAACATGA
>JBBALS010000154.1:0-5048 GCA_040402915.1 Flavobacteriales bacterium | reverse complement strand
TTGCCCTTATTATTTATGGCAGTTTTGAAGCAACGCGACTGCCAATTGACGCTGTTCCTGATATTACAGATAACCAAGTTCAGGTTATTACCGTTGCCCCGTCTTTAGGCGCAACCGATATCGAACGGCTTGTTACATTTCCAATCGAATTAGCCAATAGCAATATTGCAGGAATGCACGAAATCAGAAGTTTTTCACGATTCGGGCTTTCTGTAGTAACGATTGTTTTTGATGATAATGTAGATGTGTATTGGGCGCGACAACAAGTAGCAGAGCGGCTTTTGCAGGTTCAAAATGAAATCCCCCAAGGCGTTGGAACCATTTCTTTAGGTCCCGTTACCACTGGGCTTGGAGAAATTTATCAATACGTGGTTCGTCCAAAAGAAGGGTACGAATCCAAATATTCCTCCACCGAACTAAGAACGATTCAAGATTGGATTGTGCGTAGGCAACTGTTGGGTGTTAAAGGAGTTGCTGATGTTAGCAGTTTTGGTGGCAACTTAAAGCAGTACGAAATTTCTGTTGAACCTAACAAACTCAAAGCAAACAACATTACAATCAATCAAGTTTTCGATGCACTCGAAAAGAACAACCAAAATACCGGTGGCGCATACATCGAAAAAGGCCCAACGGTTTTATACATCCGAAGTGAAGGACTTGTTGGAAGCATGAAGGATATCGAGAACACGTTTATCCAAAACACGACCAATGGAACTCCGCTTCTCATTCGCGATGTTGCCGAAGTTCGAATAGGGTCAGCCACCCGATATGGGGCAATGTGTTACAATGATGATGGCGAAGTTACAGGCGCCATTGTCATGATGCTTAAAGGAGCGAATAGCAGTGAAGTAATAAAAAACGTGAAAGAGCGAGTTACCCAAATTCAAAAATCCTTGCCAGAAGGTGTTGTTATTGAACCCTTTTTAGATCGTACCAAAATGGTAGATAATGCAATCGGAACGGTTAAAACAAATCTCATGGAAGGGGCGCTTATCGTACTGTTCGTGCTTATTTTATTCTTAGGAAATTTCCGAGCGGGTTTCATTGTCGCTTCTGTAATTCCATTGGCAATGTTGTTTGCTATTATCATGATGAATCTCTTTGGAGTTAGTGGCAATCTCATGAGTTTTGGAGCTTTAGATTTTGGATTAATTGTAGATGGAGCCGTCATTATTGTTGAAGCAACCTTGCACCAATTAACACATGGAAAAATCAGTGCGAATCTGTTTAAAAGAACACAAGTTGAAATGAATACGGAAGTGAAAAAGGCAGCAAGTCGCATGATGAACAGCGCTGTTTTTGGACAAATAATCATTCTTGTGGTGTATTTGCCCATCCTCACTTTGCATGGTATAGAAGGAAAAATGTTCAAGCCAATGGCACAAACCGTTGCCTTTGCTTTATTGGGAGCATTTATTCTCTCGCTGACTTATGTTCCCATGATTTCCGCTTTGATGTTGAGCAAGAACATAAGCCATAAGCCAAATTTTTCGGATCGAATGATGATCTTTTTTGAACGTCATTTTCAGTCGGCCTTAGATCGTGTTTTGCACTTCCCGAAAATGATTATTTCTGGGGCTTTAATCCTCTTTACTATCTCTGTTTTCTTGTTGCTCAATATGGGAGGAGAATTTATTCCTGCTTTGGAAGAAGGAGATTTTGCTGTTGAAACACGTGTACTTTCAGGAAGTAGTTTATCGACCTCGGTAGAATATTCTCAGAAAGCAGCGGCTATTTTGAAAAATCGTTTTCCGGAGGTCATTAAAGTAATAACCAAAATTGGAAGCGGCGAAATTCCTACCGATCCAATGCCGATGGATGCCGCCGATATGATGATAATTTTGAAAGATAAAAAAGAGTGGACTTCGGCTGAGACCTTTAACGAACTGTCTGAAAAAATGACTGAAGCCCTTGCCGAACTTCCGGGTGTTTCCTTCAGTTTCCAATATCCTGTTCAAATGCGTTTCAACGAATTGATGACGGGTGCAAAGCAAGATGTAGTGTGTAAAATATTTGGAGAAAACATCGATACGCTTGCTGCTTATGCTGCAAAATTGGGTGCATTATCGGGCTCTGTCGATGGAGCACAAAACATTTATGTGGAACCAATTACCGGAGCTCCTCAATTAGTGATTGAATACAATCGTGCTGTAATTGCCCAGTTTGGCATGTCGATAAAAGACATCAACAAAGTAGTAAATATGGGAATGGCTGGTCAATCGGCGGGCTTTGTTTATGAAGGAGAAAAACGCTTCGATTTGGTGGTGCGACTTAAAGGAGATCAACGGAAAAATATAGAGGATGTCGGTAATATACTCATTCCAACTCCGCAGGGTCAACAAATTCCATTATCGCAACTTGCATCAATAGAATTGAAAAATAGCCCCAACCAAATTCAACGGGAAGATGCAAAACGCAGAATCATTGTTGGCTTTAATGTCCGCGGGCGCGATGTTCAATCGATCGTAAACGAACTTCAGGAAAAAGTAGATAAATCAATGAAGTTACCAAGTGGCTATTTTGTAACGTATGGTGGAGCATTCGAGAATTTAAATGAAGCAAAGGCGCGACTTAGCATCATGGTTCCTATATCCTTATTACTCATTTTTTTACTGCTGTATTTTTCATTCCATTCTGTGCGACAAGGATTACTAATTTATTCAGCCATTCCGCTTTCGGCTATTGGAGGTATTTTGGCGTTAACCGTTCGGGATATGCCATTCAGTATTTCAGCTGGTGTTGGTTTTATAGCGCTTTTTGGCGTTTCGGTTCTCAATGGAATTGTGCTCGTTGCAGAGTTTAATCGCCTAAAAGAAGAGGGCTGGACCGACCTAAGAAAGATCGTTCTCATGGGTACTAAAATTCGATTGCGACCGGTGTTGATGACTGCTTTTGTTGCATCGCTCGGATTTCTCCCAATGGCATTAAGCAAAGGAGCTGGAGCGGAAGTCCAAAGACCATTGGCTACAGTTGTAATTGGTGGATTGCTCATTGCAACTTTTCTAACCCTGTTTGTCTTACCTGTTTTATACATCTTGTTTGAATCGCGTGCCGATAAGAAAAAACAGTCCACAGGAACTACAACTCTGATCTTATTGATTTCACTGATAGTCGGTACAACGGGTTCTATTCAAGCACAAACGCCCATCTCGCTTCAAACTGCAATCGATTCTGCATTAGCAAACAATCTTCAGGTGAAAAAGCAAATGCTTCTTTCGAACTATCAAAAACAACTTCAAAAAACAGCCTGGGATATTCCTCAAGCCATTGTCAATTCGGAATATGGACAAATCAATAGCCGATATAACGACAATCGTTTTGGTATTTCTCAATCGTTTAGTTTTCCATCAGTTTATGCGAAACAAAAAACGCTCTTAAGTGAAGAATACAAAAGCAGCGTGTTGAAATTGGATCTTGAAAAGGCCGATTTAAAGAAAGCGGTTTCTCACCTGTATTATTCAATCTTGTTTATAAATGCCAAAGAGAAACTCTTGTTTAAAAATGACAGCATCTACGCCGAATTTTTAATCAAGGCGGAACAACGTTTTTCGCAAGGAGAGAGTAATGTTTTAGAAAAGGCTTCAGCCGAAATGCAAAGAGGGCAAATAGCAGTTCAATTGCAAAAACTCTTGTTGGAACGATCGATGCTTTTAGCCGAATTTCAGCTTTTACTTAACACGACAACCTTGTATTCCCCCGAAAATGAACCGCTTAAAATGAATCAGATTCCAATTGTCGGTTCGGCAAATCTCCAACATCCTCAGATACGTTTGTTGGAACAAGACAAACAAATTTCATTAGCCAATTACAAACTCAATCGCGCGCAATTTTTACCTTCCATTTCCATGGGATATAATAACATGAGCATGTTTGGATCGGGCTCCGACAATAAATCCTATACTTATTCTTCGAGATTTCAGTCGGGGCAATTTGGACTTGGAATCCCGCTTTTTTATGGCGCCCAACGCGCTCGTGTGAAGTCGGCGGGAATTCAACAGCAAATCTCGGAAAATGCACTTGCCGCCGGAACGTTTAAATTCCAAAACGAACTTTCTCAATTAGCCGCGCAACTTCAATCGTTCACCACAACAGCAAATTACTTCGAGCAGTCGGGACTGAAAAATGCTGGTCTAATTATGAAAACGGCTAGTCTTCAGTTTCAAAATGGAGATATCAATTACCTCGATTGGGTACTCTTAAACAACCAAGCAATTTCAATCGAAAACGACTATCTGGAAGCAATTCACAATTTGAATTCGGTCGTTATTCAAATCAATTACCTTAACAACAACTAATATGAAATTTATATATCGAATCGCATTGTTATGTATTCTCGCGTCATGCGGAAGTTCTTCAGAAGAGAAAAACATGGAACCCGCTTTGCAAAGCCAAACCGTTACGCTCACTCCTGCTCAGGCCAAAAACGCAAATCTTTCATTTAGCAAACTCGAAAAGAAACCCATTTCCCGATCCTTACAAGTGAGTGGAAAAATCGATGTTCCGCCTCAAAATATGGTATCGGTAAGTGTGCCCTTAGGAGGATACTTGAAATCGTCGCAGCTCCTTCCTGGCATGCATGTTCGGAAGGGAGAGGAGATTGCCGTAATGGAAGATCAACAGTACATTCAATTGCAGCAAGATTATCTAATTGGGCTTGCCAAATTGAAATATTCCGAAAAGGAGTTTGAAAGACAGCGCGAATTGAATTTAAGCAAAGCATCTAGCGACAAAATTTTTCAGCAAGCCGAAGCAGAATACACAACCCAAAAAGTAACGGTGAAATCGCTATCCGAAAAGCTGAAACTTATTGGAATTGACCCGACGCGTTTAACGGAATCTACCATTTCAAAAAGCATCAATTTAATCTCTCCCATAGATGGTTTTGTTACACATGTGAATGTGAACATTGGAAAATATGCGCAACCGAGCGAGGTGCTATTCGAATTGGTAAATCCAACCGACATTCATTTAGCCTTAACAATTTTTGAGAAAGACTTAGACGATATTTTTATTGGACAAAAATTGCTGGCATTCAACAACCGAAACCC
>JBBALS010000153.1:0-5065 GCA_040402915.1 Flavobacteriales bacterium | reverse complement strand
AACTGTTTATCAATGGTGCTTGGGTAAAACCCGAAAAAGGCGGGTATTTTGAAACAGTAAATCCTAGCACCGAACAGGTGATTGCTCGCATTGCAGAAGCAACTCAGCAGGATGTTGACAAAGCAGTGATTGCTGCTCGAAATGCTTACGAGAATGTTTGGGGAAAAATGCCTGCCAAAGAAAGAGCAAAATACATTTTCAGAGTTGCGCGATTGATTCAAGAACGCGCAAGAGAATTTGCCGTCATTGAAACGATGGATGGAGGAAAATCGATTCGTGAAAGCCGCGATATTGATGTGCCATTGGCAGCCAATCACTTCTTCTATTATGCAGGTTGGGCTGATAAATTGGAATATGCGTTTCCAGGTAAAGAAGTGAAATCGATTGGTGTTGCAGGACAAATTATCCCTTGGAACTTCCCGCTTTTGATGGCTGCATGGAAAATTGCACCCGCATTGGCAACAGGAAATACGGTGGTATTAAAACCAGCAGAAACAACTCCACTAACTGCATTGAAACTTGCAGAAATTTTTCAAGAAGCCGGATTGCCCGATGGTGTTGTAAATATTATTACTGGAGCAGGAGCAACCGGTGCCGCCATTGTGAACCATCCAGGTATCGATAAAATTGCATTTACTGGTTCAACTGAAGTGGGCAAGCTGATTCAAAAATCCTTAGCAGGAACCAACAAAAAACTCACGCTCGAACTTGGTGGTAAAGCAGCGAACATCATATTTGAAGATGCGCCCATCGACCAAGCTGTTGAGGGAATTGTCAACGGCATCTTCTTTAACCAAGGACATGTTTGTTGTGCGGGTTCTAGACTTTTTGTTCAAGAAGGCATTGCCGACAAAGTGATTCGGAAATTGAAAGACCGCATGCAAACATTAGTAGTTGGAGATCCAATGGATAAAAACACCGACATAGGCGCGATCAATTCAAAAGAACAATTAATAAAAATTAACGAATACCTCAAAATTGGGGTGAATGAAGGAGCGGAGATGTATCAACCCAATTGCAAGATTCCGGCAAAAGGGTATTTCTGCAAACCCACACTTTTTCTTCATACTTCCCAAAGTCACCGAGTTGTTCAAGAGGAGATATTTGGGCCAGTGCTCGCCATTCAAACGTTCAGAACCGTTGAAGAGGTGATTGAAAAAGCCAACAATACTCCATTTGGATTAAGCGCAGGTGTTTGGACAGATAAAGGATCCAAGATTTTCACCATGACATCGAAATTGAAGGCTGGCGTTATTTGGGCGAACACCTATAATAAGTTTGATCCTGCATCTCCTTTTGGAGGATACAAAGAAAGTGGATTTGGGCGTGAAGGCGGATTGCATGGTTTGATGCCTTATTTAACATTTAACTGATTTTCATTTTGCACAATTGATATGGCTACTACTAAAATCCCAAGCAAAACTGCTGTAAAAAAGGAGAATATACTTGAAACCAACCAAGTTGCTCAGAATGAAAATGCTGAAAATACTCTTGCATCAAACGATCGAATCAAGGTGTTAAAGACTTACAAAATATACATTGGAGGACAATTTCCACGCACTGAATCGGGAAGATATTATCCGCTAAGCTTGACCGATAAAAGCGTTGTGAATGTATGCCTTTCATCACGTAAAGATTTTCGGAATGCGGTTGTAAAAGCACGAGAGGCTCAAGAAAGTTGGGCTTCACGATCGGCTTTGAATCGCAGTCAGATTTTATACCGTATTGCTGAAATGCTGGAAACACGAAGTGCTCAATTTGTGGAGGAAATGATTCTTCAAGGAAGTACAAAAGCAGCAGCAAAATTGGAAGTTGAGCAGTCGGTTGATCGCTTGATTTACTATGCAGGATGGTGCGATAAATACAATCCCATTTTCAGCAGTGTGAATCCGGTGAGTAGTTCCCATTTCAATTTTTCGAGCACCGAACCTATGGGAGTAATTGCACTTATTGCATCGCAAAAAAGCGCCTTGCTTGGATTGATTTCGGTTGTTGCCCCCGCCATTGCTAGTGGAAACACCTGCGTTGTTTTAGCTTCGAATAGCAAACCACTTTGCGCCATAACGTTTGCAGAGGTGTTAAATTCTTCCGATTTACCTGGAGGTATTGTGAATATTATGACTGGTGAAGTAAAAGAACTTCTCCCCCACTTCTCGAATCACATGGATGTAAATGCAATTTATTTGTGCAGCGATAATGCAGATGAGAAAAAACTTGCAGAGACAAATGCTTCGCTGAATGTGAAACGTGCGCGTATAGAAACTGAACAAGATTGGGCCGATTCAAAATGCGAATCACCTTACCGCATCATGGATTTCTTAGAAGTTAAAACAACATGGCATCCAATCGGGATTTAAGCAATTAATCTTTCAATTGTTGCCCAACTCGTTGGATTTCATTTAAACGAGCATTCAACATATAAATGTATCTATCGGCAATTTTCAAGTTGTAATTGTTTGCCGCTTTTCTTGCCCAAACAAGCGCTTCATCATAATTTCCTTGCATTTCGGCTGCAACAGCTCGGTTATATGTTGCTCGTTTAGCCAATTTTGTATTGGATGATTTGCTGAATGTTTCCCAGATCTTTGCAGCTTCTTCCCATTCGCCACGACGCGCCATTTTTTTAGCCCGTTTCATTCCCGCACTTTGTCCGGAGCGACCATAAATTTGGCGTGAATATGACACCCAAGATGGAGCTACGCGCACACCGTATGCATCGCCACCTTGAAAACCCGTCTGCATAATTGCATCAGCAGGAAATAAAAGTGAGGATCTAGCTAAAATGTCTGTTGATGCAGAACTGGTAAATGTTCGGTTGGCAGTCAATTGATTTTGATCGAAAATTGCTCCCGAGTTTTTCAAATACATTCTCCAGCCCATTGTAATTCGGACATTTTCAAGAGCATCGAAATATATTTCATCGATTGTTTGCCCATTTTCAGTTTTTTTCCTTGATTTCTGAGTAGATGAGATGGCAATATCAGAATCAAAAGCTTCGAGTGAAATAACAGCTTCTGCATTGTACTTAGAACATAAAACACCGATATCTCCCTGATTTAAGGGAGGAGGTAAAATTCCTGTTCCTGTACCTGTAAATTGTTCACTTGCAATGATGATATTGTATTTAGGTCCATTTTGAAGACGTCCTTGCAAACCCGCTAATGCTTGTTCAACTCCTCGCTTATCAACAAATAGCATTTCCCCCGTAAAAATCCCCTCCACAATATTCATCCACGCATTTTGTCTATTGGCTTTATAGCGATTAAGCAGCACGATTGTTTTAATATCTTTCGGAAGATTCACATCGGCTGGTCTTAGAGCAGAATATGATACAATTGTTTTACACGAAGAAAAACCAATAAGAAGAGTTAAAATGGTAAATTTTTTGAGCATCGGTTAAGTTTATTAAAATGGAATTATATTATAAGTGAGTAAAAATAGTATTATTCTATAATTTCAGATAATTCTAACCATCGAAATGATTTTTCTTCAATCTGATTGGAAACATACGCAATTTTCTGGGCGATTTTCTGAAGTTCAACATGGTCGGAAATTCCGCTATTGAGCTTTTCAGTAAGTTCAGCGAGTTGCGTTTCGAGTTGAGGAATCTCTTTCTCTAATTGTTGATGTTCGTGAACCTCTTTAAAGCTTGGCTTGGATTTTTCCTTTTTGGGTTGAGCTACTTCCGCAACTATAACTGGAGCTATTACTTTAGGAGCTTTTTCTTTTTGTAAAAGCTCTTGACGATAATCGGTATAGTTTCCATTGTAGTCGCGAATGACACCATCTCCCTCAAAAATGAATAAGTGGTCCGCCAAATTATCCATGAAGTAACGGTCGTGAGATACAATGAGCACACATCCACCAAAATTTTCTAGGAAATCTTGGAGAATATTGAGCGTTTGAATATCGAGGTCATTGGTAGGTTCATCGAGGATGAGGAAATTGGGATTCTTCATCAACACGGTAAGTAAATACAAGCGACGCTTTTCACCACCACTCAATTTTGAAACATACGTGTATTGCATTTCTGGTGGGAACAGAAATAATTGCAAAAACTGCGATGCTGATAAATTGGTTCCATTGGCAAGCGGAATTACCTCAGCAACATCTTTCACAATTTCAATGACACGTTTATCCTCCGCCAAATTCATTCCTTCTTGAGAATAATAACCGAATATTACCGTTTCTCCAACCTGAATTTTTCCAGAATCAGTTTCCAATTGCCCCATTATCAATTTGAGCAAGGTGGATTTTCCACATCCGTTCTTCCCAACGATTCCAATCTTTTCGCCTTTGATGAACGTGTATGTAAATGGTTGAATAAGTGTTCTATCTCCAAATCCTTTCGAGACTTTAACCAATTCCAGAATCTTTCCACCCAAGCGATTCATTTTCACACTCAGCTCAACCTTATCGTCTTGTATGCGTTGCGATGCTTTTTCTTTGACCTCGTAAAAACTATCGATACGCGATTTTGCTTTGGTTCCGCGCGCTTTAGGCATTCTGCGCATCCACTCCAATTCCTTGGTAAATGTGTTGCGTGCTTTTTCAACTTCGCTATTAAACATCTCCAAAGCGGCTGCCTTTTTCTCTAAATAATAGGCATAATTCCCCTTATAACGCAGTACATTTTTACGGTCTATTTCCAAAATGTCATTGCAGACATTGTCCAAGAAATATCGGTCGTGGGTAACCATCAACAAGGTAAGATTGCTCTGACGCAGATAACCCTCAAGCCACTCAATCATTTCCACATCAAGGTGATTGGTAGGTTCATCGAGCAAAACCAAATCGGGCTCACGGATTAACAATGCTGCAAGTGCAACACGTTTTCTTTGTCCGCCCGAAAGCTCTCCCATTTTTTGTTGGAGGTGATGGATGTTAAGTTTACCCAAAATCTCCTTCACTTTGGCTTCCATGTCCCAAGCTTTGAGATCATCTACCAAACGAATAACATCTTGTAAAGTATCACTTTCGGGATTATTTTCGAGGAGGAATTCGTATTGACGAATGGCTTCCAAACGTGGATCGTTCCAAGCAAAAACAGCCTCTTCGATGGTTT
>JBBALS010000152.1:2346-5125 GCA_040402915.1 Flavobacteriales bacterium | reverse complement strand
TGATACGATTAGGGAAGTTGAGTTGTCCTTCGACATTCCTTCAATTTATTTAAATACAGAACCTTCTCAACTTGAAATACCGAATGAAGTAATAGAAAGATTGAAAAAACAGGAGGAGCTTTATCGACAACAACAGGAAAAATTGAATGCAGAGAACGTTGAAGCAGAAACTCAACAAACGTATTTATTATATGGTGGTATTGTTATTTTATCATTGCTTGTTACGGGTTCGATTTTATATAAATTTAAACGTAAGAAACAGGATACTCCTTCAATAGTCCGTGTTTTCCCAAATCCTAGTAATGGAATTATAAACATAGAAACAACCAGTAAATATGGATCCATTCAGATATTCAATTTAAATGGACAAGTCCAGAAAACTATACCCATACAAGATATTCAAACACAGATTGATTTAGTGGATTTAACGAATGGGAATTACTTTGCACAACTAAGTTGCGATGGAATTAAATCGAAAGGTGTTCAGTTTATTATTTCAAAATAAATTGAATTGAATGGATGCACTTGTAATAATCATGCATCCATTCTATTTCAAGTAAGTTATCTTTTTTTATTAATGAAATCAATCACTTGGTTTATTTTAGACGGAATGATATTCATTGAAATATGCGACTGAATTAATGTTTTAAACAATAGAACTTTACTATCGTAATATTCATATTCATATTCAATTATTTCTTTATAGCACTTATGATTGTTTTCAAGTTCCTCGAACGAACTTTCATTTTCTTGTGTATTGGAAACAAAATCTTCCAAATCAGATAATTCGATATTATATGCTCTACAACATTCGGATTTTTTTGTTTTCAGAATATTGTCTATAACCTCATGATGTTCAGTATATTCAACAACAACCGATTTCAATGTATCGATATTAGATTCAATTGTCTTACATATAAAGTACAAATGATTTAGCATTTCTTTAGATCGGATTTCCCCATGATCTCCTGTGTTAAAATTCCTGTATTGGGCTGCAATTGTTGAAACGTAAAGATCATCCTTCATACCTTGATAAGGAAATTTAATCTCTACGACTAATTCAAGAGCTGTCCAAACATGAACTACCCCTTGTACCTCAATGCCATCAACATTTACAGTAATTAGTGTGTTTGTTTTTGATTTATTCATTTGCTTAAAGTTTACAGGTTAAGCTTAGAACAAAAAGCAACGCTAATATGCTCAAAGCACACCAGAACTACGCGAGAAAAAGGGGGGATTACATAGTATTTTGGCTCCCGGCCCTCATCGTTTTACCACCGCGGCTTGCCAGCTCGGTTGGTTCCACTCGCAGTGGATCTTGATGATGGCACAAATGTAAATGATTGTTTTTTTATAATCCTAATTAAATTCAATTTAATTTTAAAAAACGAAATTCAAGAAAATGATAATATTCTTCGTTGAACATTTTTGATTTTATTTCATTTTATTTACATGAAATTCTACACCATGAAAAATTATCTCATCGCCTTAATGATATTGCTTGTAAATTCAAGTTTCGCACAATGCATTTCGGGCCAACGTTCAGTAAGTTTACTCGTTACTAGCGACGCCTATGGCTATGAAGGTTATTGGGAATTAACAGCTAGTCCCAATGCATGTGGGGTTCAAACCATTGCTTGGGGAGGTAATCAAACAATTGGATGTGTTGCAGGATCACAAAATCAAGATCCTTCTGGTTATGCAAATAATACCGTGTTTGCGGAAGGTCCATGGTGTTTGAACGATGGCGCTTATTATACCATTCATTACCGCGACGACTGGGGTGATGGTGGTTTCCATTTCCGTATATTAATTGATGGATTAATTGCGCAAGAATTTTCGGATATGGGCCTCGGAACCGATTTTACATTCCAAGTTACTCCTCCGCCTTTTTATGATTTGGCTTGTTATACTTTTCTTAATTCAACACTCGTTCAAGGGCATTACGTTCAACAACAACCTAACAATTTAAAATTGCTCCTCTATAATTATGGAGCCGATACAGTGCATGCTGCAGGAATTACATATACAGTGAATGGCGCAAATCCTGTTTATGAACTTCTTGTAGGTCTGAACATTTTGCCTTATGAATCATCTGTTGTTTCGCATCCTGTTGCTTGGATTCCCGATGCAGATGGATTCTTTACGATCGACTTTACAATAAATACAGTGAATGGATATGCAGATGAAAATATACTCAATAACACTGCAAGTGCCCTGTTTGAGGTAGGGCCTGGAATTCCGCATGTCCTAGAAAATTATCTGTTTGGAGTTCCAAACTATACAATCATTGCAAACGCTTCGAATTCCCTTTCGCAACCGATGGATCTTGATTTTCATCCGCGTCTTTCCACGAAACAATTATGGGTGGTTAATAAAGGAACTGAGACCACCGGTGGAAGCACCGTTACTATTACCAATACGGGGCAGGTCAATCAAACTACCGAACTTTTACAGGATGGAAATGCTTGGCATTTTATGTCATTGCCAACAGGAATTGCTTATAGTGATAATGACAACTTTGCAACTTCTCCTGGAGTATTTGATGCCAATCACACTGGAACAGCAAATGCTTTTACTGGGCCAACTTTGTGGTCGAGCGATCCGCAAATTTATGCGCAACCAAGTGGTGGAAATGGCTCACACATCGATATGTTGCACGAAAGTCCGAATAGTCAAGGAATTTGCTGGGAAAAGGACAATACTTTTTGGTTGTTTGATGGTTTTAATAATGACATTGTACGTTACGATTTCGTAAACGATCACAATCCCGGAAATG
>JBBALS010000152.1:0-2246 GCA_040402915.1 Flavobacteriales bacterium | reverse complement strand
TTTAATAATGACATTGTACGTTACGATTTCGTAAACGATCACAATCCCGGAAATGATGATCATTCAGATGCCATTATTCGTCGTTACAGCGATAGTCCAGTATTGCGCGATTTAAATGGAACGGTAAGTCATTTAGCATTCGACGATACCAAATCTTGGTTATATGTTGTGGATAACGGTCATCAGCGTGTTTTTAGAATGAATATTACAACCGGGAATACTTCAATATTACCTCCAGCTTATGGCCCACACGAGGGTATGGCCGAATATGTAGCAATTACGGGTTACACATGGGAGAATGTTGTTACAGCTGGTTTGCAAGATCCCGCCGGGATTGCCATCGATGGAAATATCATGGTTGTAACAGATCATCAAACTAATGAGGTTATTTTCTATGATTTATCAAGTATTCCGGCCACCGAAGTTCGTCGTGTTAGCGCCAATACTCAGGGAATTATGGGAATTACAATTGGCCCTGATGGTTTATTGTATTATGTGGATAATGCTGGAAATAAAGTCATTCGTCTTAATCCTGCCGAAAATCCATTATCAATCGCAGAGAATCTCACAAATGATATTCAACTATTCCCGAATCCATCCAAAGGACTTTTAGGGTTTACTTCGAGTTCAATTTCAGAAAAACTCACTATTGAAATCTATACATTGGAAGGGAAGAAGATAAGCGATTTGGAAACCGAATCCGGTAAATTAACCAATACAGGACTCTCCGCAGGATGTTATATTTTAAAAATTCGCAACAAGCAAGGTCTTGAATTGAAACGAACTGCTTGGATTGTGAATTAATTATTGACGTTTTATAGGATCATTTCCCATCATTACGAACTGCAATAAATTGGAGCCCATTTTCAATGCTTTCTGTCGAGAGGCATCTGAATCTTTGTGAACGGAAAAATCTTCCCATCCATCTCCTAAATCGCATTCGTACGTGTATAAAACCACCATACGTCCTTCCCAAAACATTGCGAAGCCTTGTGGAGCAGTGCCATCGTGTTCATGAATCTTTGGAAGTCCATTCGGGAAATCGTATTTCTGATGGAAAATAGGATGGGAGGGAGGAAGTTCAATCAATTCCAATTCAGGAAAAATAAGTTTCAACTGCGGGCGAATAAACGGATCCATTCCGTAATTATCGTCCACATGCAAAAAACCACCACCGATGAGATAATTGCGCAAATTTTCACTTTCACCCGGACTGAAAATGACGTTTCCATGTCCGGTCATGTGAACAAAAGGCAAATTGAAAATTTCGGGATTGCCCGCATCAATTGTAACAGCTTCGGGAGCAATGCTAGTCCCAATATTCTTATTGGCGAACTCTATTAAGTTAGGCAATGATGTAGGATTTGCATACCAATCGCCACCGCCATTGTACTTAAGCAAGCCAATACTGTATGTTCCCTGCGCATGCGCAATTGTAATTGAAAAAAATAAAAGCAAAGAAAATATACGATTCATGAAAACTATTTTCATCAATAAAGTTCGATTTAATTCGGATATCAAAAACGGTTGGTAAATCTACGCATTTTCACAGTTCATATATAATCAAATACAATTCCTATGGATTGTAAACATTAACATGTTTTAATTGCAGTTCTATCAATATTAAACTTAGGTTTGTTAAACAAAACAACTTCGACATGAATCGTCAAACCTCTTCTCTTCTAATTCTACTATTCTGTATTGTTCTCCTATATTCATGTTCAATTGTGAGGCCTGGAGAAATTGGAATTCGTCAATCCCTTGGCAAGATAAAAGGAAAGCCAATTCATTCAGGTGTAGTTTGGTTTAATCCTTTTGCCACAAAAATTGTAAAAATTAATACACGCGTAGTTGAAGTTTACAATGAACTTCCATTACCAACAAAGGAAGGATTAAGTGTTAAAACAGAGATTAGTTTACTTTACCATGTTAAACCTGAAGCAACCAACGATGTATATTTGAAGTTTGGAACCAATTACGAAGAAGTTATGGTTTTAAGTAATTTTCGCGCAACTGCGAGGGAAATTAGTGCACGCTATTTTGCCAAAGAATTATATGCTACTGAAAGAAATAAGATTGAAAAAGCAATTGCAGATGAGTTGACTAAACATATTTCTGATTATGGCTTTACTATCGATGCGGTGTTATTAAAGGATATCATTTTGCCTCCGCAAATGGTTACAGCAATTCAAGATAAGGTAAATGCAGAGCAATCGGTTTTGCAAATGGAGTTTGTAATCGAAAAA
>JBBALS010000151.1:0-5153 GCA_040402915.1 Flavobacteriales bacterium | reverse complement strand
ACGAAGTAATTCGGTTCCACTCATTTGAGCCGTTCCAACAACACGTTCTCCAAGTTCAACATTCAATTTTGAAATGGTTCCGTCGGTTGGAGCATAAATTCGGGTTCTTGCTAAGTTATCATTCGCTTCTTTCAAACTGGCTTCGGCACTACGCACACTAAAATCAGCTCCAATAACCGTTTGCTTTGCCCCTTCTAAATCAGCTTTTGCTCCTTCAAACTGCGATTTGGCAGCATCAAACTCAGCTTCCGAAATGGCTTTTTGATCGTACAATTTTTTACTTCGATTGTAGCTATTTTCTATATTAAGGAACGATGCCTTCACTTGATTTTCACGGGCACGAGAATTTGCTAGGTTCGCTTTGGCTTGACTCAAAGCTGCAGAAACACGATCGGCCGCCGATTTTATCAAGTCTGGATTGATAGTTAAAAGATGATCACCTTTCTGAACTTTCTGCCCTTCGATAACTTTCAATTCAACGATTTCCCCCGACACATCAGCGCTAATTTTCACCTCCACTTCGGGCTGAATCTTCCCATTGGCCGAAACGCTTTCGACAATCGTACGCTTTTCAACCTTTTCTGTAATAACTTGAATTGCTGGAGTTTTTCCTAACCAACCCATTTTTTTAGCAGTTATTCCGAGTGCGATAAGAATGGCAACTGAAATCAGAATTATCTTCGTTCTTTTCTTCATAATACCTTAAAATACAATGGGTTTTCCTTGATAAAAATCGAGCACTTTAACACGTAAAATAAATTCGTATCGCGCTTGTGCCAGATTACTTTTTGCAGCTAATAATTGATTTTTGGAGGTGTTAAATTCAAGCGCATTCACTAAACCTACATCATAGCGTTGTTGGATATACGAATACGATTCTTGCAATGCGTTCACCGATTTTGTGGTTGCTTGATAACGTTCAAAGGCTGAACGAGCATCGAACCAGGCCGTCTGAATATCACGACGCAATTGATTTTTTTGGATGTTCTGCTGCAAACGAGCATTTTCGACCGCGATTTTCTGTTGAGAAACTTGTGTTTTAGTCCGAAGACCATTAAAAATCGGAACATTTAACGAAAAGCCAAACGTGCGGTTGAAGTTTTGATCGAGCTGTTTCCCAAACGGCGTTTGCTCAAAAATTGGAACATCTACATCAATATTAATAGGCTCTCCCTGAAAATAACCAACAGTTTGTTGCTCTGTTGTGCTACCAATAACAGTCTTCGAAAGTTGCGAAAAGCCCGAACCAATTCCACCGAAAAAACTTAATGAAGGTGAATAGCCACCTTTTGCCGCTTTCAATCCACGCTCGGCACTTTTTAAACGGTATTCGGCACCCAGAATTCCTGCTTGTTTATCGACGGCAACAACAAACAAATCTTTAGCCGAATAGGGCGGCAATTCAATGGCTTGCTTATCGAAATCGGGTTTGCTAATATCAAATTCTTCAGCCGATTCGAGTGATAATAATTGTGCGAGGGAAAGTTTCGCTAATTCAGCAGTGTTTTTTGACCGAATAACATTCAATTCTTCATTTGCCAATTGCGCTTCGGCTTGCAAAAAATCACCTCTAGCGGTTCTGCCTGCTTCGTATAAAAGCTTCCCGCGTTCGGTTTGTTCACGCGTTAATTTCAGTTGATTATCCGCTATTTCGAAAAGCTCATCAGCTAATATTATTTGTAAAAAAGCATTGGTAACCTGCAGGGCAATATCGTTTTTTAGTTGATCGTTGCTGTATTTTGCAGCAATCACCGAAAGTTGATTTGCAAGAATAGTTTGTGTGTTCGAAAATCCATTAAACAACGAAACATTGCTACTCAAACTAAAATTCTGAGAAAGCACTCGATTGGTCGCAAACTGGTTCGAAAAGGGATCTATTCGTCGTCCAAAATTATAGGTATGATTGGCCGAGCCATTTAATGTTGGAAGAGCTCCAGCCTTCGTCTGTAGGAGTGTTTGCTCACTCTGTGTTACGTTTAACGAGTTTTGAGATAATTGATAATTATTTGAAATCGCATATTCAATACACTCTTGAATGCTCCAACGTTTTACCGACTGAGCCTGATGCACCGATGGCAACAAAAACAATAGGATACAAATTATAGAAGGGAAAGTAGTTTTCATAGCTATCGGCAGCAAAGGTAGTTTTTTGGGAAAGATTTTGACGTGTAAGCCCTCAAATTTAATTCTGTATATATAGGATCTATTTCGAAAAGGCTGTTTCGTTTCACTATCTTCGCCGCACAATGGCAGCACTTCCAATATTACACCTCAAATCGGGCAAAGAACGCTCTCTTCAACGCTTTCATCCATGGGTTTTTTCCGGCGCCATTGAACGCATGGAAGGAGATCCTCAAGATGGACAAGTAGTACGCGTAAAAAGTCAGCGAGGCGAAGTCTTGGGTGTTGGTCATTATCAGAAGGGTTCGATAACAGTTCGTCTGTTATTTTTTGGCGATATCTTAATAGATGATGATTTCTGGAACGATGCTTTTGCTCGTTGTTTTGCACATCGCCGTCGCATTGGATTTCCTTCCGAAGCCACAAACATTTTCCGATTGGTTCATGCCGAAGGCGATGGTTTACCTGGTTTAATTGTGGATGTGTATGGCTCGACTGCAGTAGTTCAATGTCATTCGCATGGCATGTACGAATCGCGTAAGGAAATTGCAGAAGCAATCGTAAATCAAAGTGCTGGAATCATCATTCAGGTATTTGATAAATCGTCGGAATCACTTGGTAAAGAAGGTGGAAACGGTTTTCTTATTGGACAATTGACTGAGGAAATACATGTGGAAAATGCACATCGTTTTGAAATAGATTTTCAAACGGGACAAAAAACTGGATTCTTCATCGATCAGCGCGACAATCGTGAATTGCTTGGTCGTTATTCCTTAAATAAAACAGTGTTAAATACGTTCTGTTACACGGGCGGATTTTCGGTGTACGCTTTGGCAAAAGGTGCAAGTCGTGTCGATTCGGTTGATAGCTCCAAGAAAGCCATCGAACTCACCAAAAAGAATATTGAGGTAAACGGATTCTCCGAAGATTCGCATCAGGCAATTGGTGCCGATGTGCTCGAATGGTTGAAATCTAACCAAGGCGAATACGATGTGATTGTGCTCGATCCGCCTGCATTTGCAAAGCACCAAGACGCGCGTCACAGGGCCGTTCAAGCTTACAAACGCATCAATCGAATGGCGATGGAGCAGATTGGTCCCGATGGTTTGTTGTTTACGTTTTCTTGTTCGCAAGTTGTAGATCGGGAGCTCTTCAGAAATACAGTAACTGCTGCAGCTATCGAAGCGGGTAGGGAAGTAGTCATTCTTCATCAACTTACTCAACCTGCCGATCATCCTGTGAGCATTTACCATCCCGAAGGTGAGTATTTGAAAGGTTTGGTTGTTTTGGTTAGATAAATCTTCCATGACTTTTTCCACTTCAAAATCTTCCTACTCGCACATTATGCGCTTGGCGCTTCCTATCATTATTGGAGGAATTGCACAGAATGTAATTCTTGCAACCGATGCATTTTTTATGGCGCGAGTTGATGAGATTTCGCTAGCTGCTGTTGGTTTGGCTGGATTGTTTTACATGACGGTTTATATTCTTGGACTTGGGTTTTCGACAGGAGTACAAATACTCATTGCCCGCCGTCATGGCGAACGGAAGTATCATCAAATTGGCGAAATCTTCGACAATAGCATGTTGCTTTTGGTATCAATGTCATTGATTCTCTGGTTGGGAATGGATGTTTTGGGTCCTCCGATTTTGAAGTTTTTGGTGAAATCGCCAGCTGTATTAGAAGCAGCGGTAAGCTATCTCGATAACCGAGCTTGGGGAATTACGTTTGCTCTGGCAAATCTCGGTTACCGTGCATTTTTTATTGGAGTTTCGAGTGCGAAAATTATTATAGGAAGCACATTCGCCACGGCAATTGCCAACGTCATTCTCAATTACGGATTAATATTCGGGCATTGGGGTTTGCCTGCTTGGGGAATTGAAGGTTCGGCAATCGCTTCCTCGCTTTCTGAAATTATTGGATTGCTATGCTTTGTCTTGTATGCGTTTTTCGGGAGATTTCATCAGACGTATGCATTATTTAGAACCAGGAAATGGCAGCCCGATTTGATTCGTAACATGAGTAAAATTGCTTCTCCAGTGATGTTTCAGAATTTTCTTTCTCATGTAGGATGGTTTTTATTTTTTATCATCATTGAACAAAGCGGCGAACGTGCTTTGGCAATTTCGGTGGTGATTCGCATAATTTACATGTTTGAAATGGTCCCATTCTGGGGTTTGAGTTCAGCTTCAAATACCTTGGTTTCATTCACCATTGGCGAAAATCGTTTGCAAGATGTGATTCCCTTGCTCAAAAAAATAACAATCCTTTCCTTGCTTTTTGCCTCCCCATTTATATTGGCAAACCTCCTTTTCCCAGAATTTATTTTGGGCTTGGCCATTGAAAATAAAAATGCAACAGGATTAATTACCGATTGTATTCCTACATTATATATGATTTCGGCCGCGCTTTTGTTTTTTGGGCCAGCAATGACTTGGTATAGTGGAGTTTCAGGATCTGGTAATACAAAAACGGCTCTACTCATAGAAACCATTGCTATTGCTAGCTATTTGTTGGTTGCTTGGTATTTAGGTATTTATTTAAAGTCCGATGTTTTCCTTATCTGGTTAACAGAACCGTATTATTTTATTGCGTTATTTGTTTTTTCTAGAATGTATATGCAAACTGGAAAATGGAAAAATAAAATGGTCTGAATGAAAATTGCTTTTTCAATACAAAAAAATTAAGTTTATCCTCAATTTGAACCAATGAAGACCGAATTTGTGTCAATTTCATAACTTCGACTTAACTTTAAAGAGTTTTATCAGCAATACATTCGCACAATAATTTAACATTTCGAGTTTCATGAGCACTGAGAAAATTAAAATCTTGTTAGTTGACGATGAGCCCGATATTTTGGAGTTTATCAGTTACAATTTAGTTAAAGAAGGATTCGAAGTATTTACATGTGGAAATGGCAAAGATGCTATTCAGATGGCTCGACAAGAGCGTCCACAGATTATCATTTTGGATGTGATGATGCCTGATTTGGATGGTATTGAAACCTGCAGGGTAATCAGAGAAACACCCG
>JBBALS010000150.1:0-5153 GCA_040402915.1 Flavobacteriales bacterium | reverse complement strand
CAAAAAGGTCCTGTTGGTCGATTTTCGAATGCCGGAATGGAGAAAGTTTTGGCAGTATTGAAAGAACTTTCAGGGAAAAGTGCTGATGCAAATTGGCTGATGGAAATTTATACCAAAGCTTATGCATTGCCATCACGTTCGCTTGCTACTCGGTATTTAGTTCATGCGATTTTAGGGGATTTGGGTGTGCTTATTTTAGATGCTGACGATAAGCGACTAAAGCAAGAATTTGCAGTTACGATGGCGAAAGATATTGTTGAGAAAAACAGTTTTCGAGCCGTAGAAAACACCCGTAATAAAATTGAAGAACGTTATAAAACCCAAGTAAAGGGAAGAGAGATAAATTTCTTTTATATGCTTGATAGGTATCGAGAACGCATCATAGAAGAAAAAGGTAATTTCAAAACTCATGATTCGAAATATACCTGGAATACCGTTGAGTTAAATACTGAGATTAGCGAATTCCCTGAACGTTTTTCACCCAATGTTGCGATGCGTCCACTTTACCAAGAAACGATTCTGCCGAACGTCGCATATATTGGCGGGGGCGCTGAAATTGGCTATTGGTTGGAGTTTGGTGAGATTTTCAAACACTATCAAATTCCATATCCCGCTTTAATACTTCGCCAATCGGCCATGATTATTGATAAAGTAAATGCCCAGAGAATTGAAAAGTTGGGGTTAGAATCCAGCGATTTATTTTTGGAACTTGTCGACATTGAAAAGAAAATCACCCTTTCCTTATCGGAGCATGATCTTGAATTGCAAGCTGAACGGAAGCAATTACTTGAAATAACGGAACGATTAAATTCAATTGCCCGCAGTATAGATTTTTCGCTTTCTCGAAGTACTGAATCTTTAAATAAACGAATAGAACATCAACTCGAACAGTATTCAAAAAAGTTAATTCGAGCACAAAAAAGGAAATTGCTTGTTGAAATTTCTCGACTCCGAAATATTTGGTCGATGATATACCCAATGGAAACTTTGCAAGAGCGAAAAGAATCGCTACATCCATTCATAATTAAGCATTCTCGAAGTATCATCATGGATTTGCACAAGCATTCAAATCCATTAAATAGTGAATTTCTGATACTTCAGAAATCAGAATAACACACCTCAATTTTTAATTATTTTCAGATTGATATCAAATTTACGTTTGATTATCAGCACAATTGAATTTACGCAGTATTTATTTACATGTGTTTTGATTGACTGCAAATATGTTGCAGTATCTGAATATATCTTGCCAATAACTTATTAAAAGAAGTTAACCCAACCTATTTGAAACGAGACCAAAAAATCAATTTGAAATCAAAACAGGAATAACGTTTTTGATTATATACTGAGGCTAGTATAAATCCCGTTTCAGGTTGCATAAATCCATTTAAAATATCATTCGAGATGGTTGAATGATGGCCCTCGATTTCTAGAAATAGAGATTGGGGGTTAATTTTTTGTGGGTCATTCTTTTTTTCAGTCAAATTTCGTGTATTCATTTATCGACTAAATAAATTTAAGCATATTCAATAAAGCAGTATTACGGAATTGGCACTATTTCAAGAAATGGTTGTTATAGGAATTTTGCGAATTAATATGATAGAATTGCAATATACTGAATATCAGACTCCAATATTTAAACGTTCTTGTTTGATTTTGTCATTACTACATGTAACTTGCCGTTTTAATTTTGAATTAATTTTTACTTAACAGGATGAAGAATTACGTAATCATTTTTTTGTCAATCGCAGTCAATTTCATAGCCAACAATACAACTGCACAATCGGGATGTATTGAAATAGAAAGCATCTTAGTGAATGCATGTTCTGCTGAGGAAGGTAGAAATGAGATGCTTCGATTTAGAGTTGGGGGTGCCGCTTTATCAACAAATAATATGACTGTTGCTTGGGCAAACACAAATCTCCCATACAATGGGTTGATTCAAAATTCAACTACAGCTCAAGCTACTGCAGCATTTAATTCTGAAATAGTTTCTTGCGGACAATTAATTGAGCCCGTAAATGGTGTTCTTCCTGCCTATGCGCAAGTTTTATTGATAACGAGTTATCAAGTAAGTACAACCCCTGGATTTTTTGCGCAGTTGGGTGATACCCTTTATGTATTATATGCTAATGACAATACCGTTTCTGGACATTTTTTAAATTACGTTCCAAACGCTAGTCCCGACATACAAACATCAATAATTTCATTTTCAAATATTCCCGGATGTTCCGACCAAGTTTCATATTTCAGAACCCAGCTCATTACTCAAACGGGAGGTATTGGCGATGAAGATGGGGCAAGGGTTGATTTTAATGTAGTAGGCACACCAACATACGTAAACATCGGCTGTAATGCACCATATACGCCATTTTCAGCAACTTGGACCATTCCTTCCATTTGTTCCAACTCGCAAGCTATTGATTTGAATTTATTAGTAACCGGATCATCCGGAGGTACTTGGTCTGGGCCAGGTGTTACGGGTCATTTTTTAAATCCTGCTGGATTATCAGGAACAATATCTATAACATACACCGTAGGAATTACAGGGTGTACCGCGCAGTTAACACAATCAGTCCCTATTTTCACCAATGGATTGGCTACGTGGACGCCTCCCCCTGTAATTTGTAATTATGCCGGAGTTGTTGACTTTAGTCAGTTTATTACGGGTACACCAGGAGGAACTTTTTCAGGTCAAGGAATTGCCGGAAATATTTTCACTCCCTATTTTATGAATGGAAATTATACATTCACCTATACAGTGGGGGGAGCAGGATGCTCATCTACTGAATCACATGTTATATTGTTACAAGGTATTGTTGCAAATTGGACCTCTCCCGTAACAATTTGTAAATCTCTTGGCACATACAACCTAGCTCCATTATCAGGCATAAGTACACCTGGAACTTGGAGTGGGCAAGGAGTCGTTGGTACAACTTTAAACCTTGCTGGTTTGAGTGGTCCGGTTAGTATTACATATACAGCTTCGCTTAATGGGTGTGTTAAAACAAACACGCAATCAATAAACGTTGATCCAGGACCTAACGCTAGTTGGACAAATCCGGGAGTTTTTTGTAACTCGGCAGCTCCCGTTAATTTAAATAGTTTAGTAACAGGACAAACTGGTGGAACTTGGTCGGGAACTGGTGTTACAGGGAATTTCTTTAATCCAGCCTTGGTTTCAGGTTCGTCAACTGTCACGTATACAGTTCAAGGTACAACCTGTTCAGGAAGTAGTTCTAACGTTCTTCTAGTTGGTGCTATACCTGCTCCAACCATTTCAGGTCCGAGTTTGATTTGCAGCTCCAATAATTTGGCAACTTTGAGTGTAGATTCAATACCTGGAGCCACTACAACTTGGTATACGGACGCTGCATTAACAACTGTTGCTGGTTTCGGAATTTCTATTTCGCCAAGCCTAAGTATCAACCAAACGTATTATGTGGTTCAAAATGCGGGCTCTTGTGTTTCGAATGCTTCCTCTAGAACTGTGACCATTTTTCAAGCACCCAATCCGCCATCAACAAGTCAGGTTGTAAATGTTTGTTCAAATGAGCCTTTACCTCTTTTAACAGCAACATCGTCCGATTCCATTTTTTGGTTTGCTAATCAGTCATTGCAAAATCTTTTAGTTCAAAATGCAAATTACCAACCAACTCAAACAAATACCTCATTTTGGGTTGTTACTCGAAATGGAATTTGCTACAGCACACCTGTTCAGGTTCAGTTAAATAGCACACCAATATCAGCAGCATGGACTTCTCAAGCTATATGCACAGATGCCAATCCACTAAATTTAAATTCCCTAATCACAGGAACTTCTGGAGGCACATGGTCGGGACAAGGCGTTACGGGTAGTTCTTTTAATCCTGCAGGAATTTCAGGTTCGGTAGACATTACGTATAACGCTTCGGTTGGAAATTGTAGCGCCTCTCAAACTCAATCCATTACTTTAGTGAATGCATCTGTTGCTACTTGGAATGCTCCTGCTGTTATTTGTGCGTCTTCAACATCAGTCGATTTGAATCAATATTTAAGTGGCACAAGCGGAGGAACTTGGTCTGGTCCAGGTTTAACTGGTTCATTATTAAATCCACTTCTTGCCGTTGGGACAAATTCGTTTACTTATTCTGTTGGTCCCCTTGGCTGTTCAGATTCAGAAACTCATGTTATTAATATTCAACAATTAACAGCAAATTGGACAAGCCCCGGAACTATCTGTGAATCAGCAAGTATTATCGATTTATCGACTTTATTGGGGAATAGTAGTCCGGGCATTTGGTCGGGACAAGGTGTAACCGGCACATCGTTCGATCCCAATGGATTAAGTGGGGATATTGCTGTCACTTATACTGCCGAATTGAATGGGTGTTCGCTTGTAAATACACAAGTAATTACCGTAAATCAAGGGCCTAGTGCAAGCTGGACAAATCCTGGATTCGTTTGTAATTCATCCGCAATAATCAACTTGGATGCACTTATTACTGGGCAAACAGGTGGAACTTGGTCTGGAAATGGAGTGATTGGAAATACGTTCGACCCATCTCTTGTTAATGCTTCATCAACTGTTACCTATACTGTAAATGGCACTGTATGTAACGGAGTTCGCTCTCACATTATTTATGTTGGCACCTTACCTACCCCTACAATTATTGGAGATGATTCGTATTGTAATTCTGCATTAACTGCAAACCTTCAAGCTGATTCTATTCCGGGTTCTTTAGTGCATTGGTATGCTGATGCAGCTTTAACTTCTGAAATTGGAATTGGTTCAAACTTTAGCACTGCATTAACAAGTAGTACAACTTTGTATGCTGTTTCTATTTCAGGATCATGTGAATCGTCCGTTGGAACATTCAGTTTGAATGTTGTTGCAGCTCCCTCAACTCCTGTAACATCAACTCTTGTTGAAGTTTGCGAAAATACCCCCATCCCGGTTTTAACTGCAACATCCAGTGATTTAATTTTCTGGTATGCTGATGCTTCCTTACAAACTCTACTTTCCCAATCAGCTTCTTACCAACCAACAGCAACTGGAATATCTTTATGGGTTGTTGCCAACAATAGCGCATGTAATAGCAACTCGATTGAAGTCCAGTTAGTGAGCTTAAACAATGCCACTGTTCAAATAACAACCTCAGGTTCTTTAGAAT
>JBBALS010000149.1:0-5225 GCA_040402915.1 Flavobacteriales bacterium | reverse complement strand
ATCATGAAATTATTCTAGAAGAATTAATAAATAAAAACATTGACGAAAACAGCATTAAAAAAAAAATACGGTAGCGCCCATTTTATTGCAATTGAAAAGCTATCGAAAGATCAATTATCGTGGCTAGTTAACTTGCCTGAAAACAAACACATTGAAATAGATTGTTGCAAAATATTAATGTGTCACGGTTCTCCTTGGGGCATTAATTCTTACATTTATCCAAATTCCCCAAAAACGCTCATTGAGATGTGTGATACGGCAGCTGCTGATATCGTTTTCATAGGTCATACCCACTACCCTTTTTTTTGCAAAAACAATAACAGTCTTCTGGTAAATTGTGGCTCTGTAGGTCAAGCAAGAAACAAAGGAGCTCAAGCAAATTGGTGTCTGTTAGATACAGAGAATAGTGCGATTCAGTTAAAAAGCACCAATTATGATACATCTAAACTGAAGTCAGAAATTTTAAGCGTCGACCCATCAAATTCATATTTGATTGAAATTCTTGATAGAAACACAAAATGAAAAAGTTTAATGTATTAGTCACTGGCTGTGCAGATGATATCGGTCAAAGCATTGGAAAAGTACTAAAGAGGATACCCTTTATAGGGAAAGTAATAGGTTCGGATATCTCATCCAAAACTGCAAGTAAGTTTATCTACGATGACTTGATTACAGTATCTCCAATAGCAGCTCCTGCTTATGATACTGAGATTAAAAACATAATTGATAAATATAAAATTGACATAATCATTCCATCGTGTGAACCTGAAATTAGATTTCACACAAAAAATAAAATTGATAAAACATTCTTAGGCAAATTATTTATTAGTGCAGATTTAAAATCAAGGAAAATCGGGTTTGACAAGCTGGAAACAGCGCGTTTCTTAGAGAAGAATAATTTCCCGTTTCCTAATACGGATTTAGTTAATAAGGTATTACGACCTAAATTTCCAATTATTGTTAAGAGCAGAACAGGTTCGGGAAGTAAGAAAATATTTGTTGTAAATGACATGAAGGAGTTTATTATCCTTCAAAAGAGCTATCCAAACTTTATAGCCCAAGAATACATTAATGATTCAGAAGCAGAATTCACATGTGGCTTATTTAGATCCAAAAACAATGAGATTCGATCTTTATGCTTTGAGAGACTTCTTTTGAATGGATATTCAAATTATGGGAAAGTCGTTAATAACCAGATTGTTAATGATCTTCTAAAGGACTTAGCTGAAAAAATTAATTTAGTTGGATCGATAAACGTTCAATTCAAAATTTCAAAGAAAGGTCCATGCATATTTGAAATAAACCCACGTTTTTCAAGCACAGTGCGGTTCAGAGACTTAATGGGATTTAATGATTTGCGATGGAGTTTGGAAGATTCCTTAGATATGCCAATTTCCAAATATGAAAAACCAACTGAAGGCACCTCTTTCTACAAAGGTTTTGAGGAATTTATTGACATTTCACATCATTAAAATCTGACAGCTAATCTCAGTAATCAAATTTGCTGAAAGGTCAATCTGATTTTAATTACTAAAAAGAAAATCCTTTCTTTACAGCTTATAATCACAAGTGATGAGAAAGGTAGAAATCGGAGAGAATTCTTGGTTCATTGGTGAAGAATTCAGCATTGGTCAACATGTAAGCATTGGAAATAACACAACTATCCGTGCAACGTGTTGCATTATAGAGGATTATTGCAGAATAGGAGATTCCAATAGTATTCTGGTGGAAGGCACATTTCAACTAGGACACAATAGTTTTATTGGAAGCAACAATAATTTCTGTGCAAGAGAAATACAATTTGGAAACTACCTCTTTCTTGATTCGAATGTAGTTGTTGGTCATGGTGGTCGATTTAATTACGACTCGTTTTTACGTGTTGGAAATGGAGTAATGATTTGTGCTTGGGTAAAACTCAATACCAATTATTCGATTTCTATTGGTGATGATGTAGGAATTGGAGAGTATGTAGATATTTGGACTCATGGTTCTTATCCTGCAGTCTTAAACGGATTTCCTGCTGAATTTGGCCCCGTAGAAATAGGCTGTCATGTTTGGCTTCCAGCAAAGAGCACCGTTTTAGCGAATGTTAAAATTGGAAATAATGTGGTGATTGGCGTGAATTCGCTCATCAATAAAAACCTTCCGGATGGGTGTTTTGCTGCAGGAATGCCTGTAAAAATCATTCGCGAAAACGTTTACCCGAATCGGGATCCAGAAGCCAATGCAAAGAAAGTCGATGCCATTTTTGAGGAATACCAAAAACTCTGCGATTACAAAAACATCAAGGCTGAATTGAGTTACGATAAAATAAACGAGATCATTTACTGCAATGGTTTAGCATACAACACAAAATCAATGGAAATTGTCGGGAGTTTGGATGAAATCCAAGAAGATTTCCGAGATTTCCTTCGCCGACGTGGCGTAAAATTCTACACAGGATTGCCTTTCAATTCAATTATGTCTGAAGGTTATAAAAAATTGCTTTCCTTTGAATAATGAATGAAATTAAAATAGGGAAACGGACACTCGGAAAAGGACAACCGAGTTTTATTATTGGAGAATTATCCTGCAATCACAATGGGGATTACCAATTGGCTGTTGATTCTGTTATAGCAATGCATGCAGCGGGTGTTGATTGTTTGAAATTACAAACAGCGCGTCCTGAGAGCATCACTATAGATTCTCGTAAAAAAGATTTCATCATTGGAGGTGGAACTTTATGGGATAACAAATCGCTTTTTGAATTATACAGCGAAGTATATACACCCTGGGAATGGCATCAGCCTCTTCAAGAACTTGCACATTCATTGGGAATGGAATTTTTTTCTTCCCCATTTGACCACGATGCAGTAGAATTTCTTGAAGAACTAAATGTACCGGCCTACAAAATTGCGTCTTTCGAAATTACCGATATTCCATTGATTGAGCATGCGGCATCTAAAGGGAAACCTATTATCATGTCGACAGGAGTTGCTCGTGAAGATGATATTCTTGAAGCAGTTGAAGCATGTCGGAGAGTTGGTAATGAACAAATAATATTACTCAAATGCACTTCTTCCTACCCTACGCCTTTAGAAGAAGTGAACCTCAACACGATACCATTGCTTAGAGAAAAATTCGATGTTCAAGTAGGACTATCTGATCATACAATTGGATATGTAGTTCCAATGGGAGCAGTTGCATTAGGAGCAACCTTGATTGAAAAACATTTCATCATGGATCGAGCACTAGGCGGACCCGATGCGGCATTTAGTATGAATCCATCGGAGTTTGAGCTCATGATTAACAATGTGCGCGATATAGAAAAAGCACTTGGCGTTGCTTCTTTTGAATTGTCAGCAAAATCAGCGAAGAACCGTGAATTTGCTCGTTCGCTTTATATTGTAGCCGATATGACCGAAGGAGAGGTTTTCAGCAAAGAAAATATCCGTTCTATTCGTCCCGGATTTGGACTATCACCAAAATACCTCAACGAAATCATTGGCAAAAAGGCCATAAAAGCCCTCGAAAAAGGAACTCCCGCTAGCTGGGATTTAATTGGATAAAAGTATGTTCAGAGAAATCAAGAAAATAAAAGAACTGTTCGACTCCGGAGCAAACGTGATGGAGTATTTCAGAAGTTTAAATAACAGTCGTAACAATTCGATTGAATCCATAAAAATCAGTTATGATCTTCAAGCGGGAACGTACATAGAAACCTATAAAAATCATCGTGCATTTGTTGATCTATATACAGGAGCAATTGCGCAATTGATTGAAGGTCTAGGAAATCATCAATCGGTTTTAGAAGCAGGAGTTGGTGAAGCAACTACGCTAGCTAATGTGATAGAGAAGATGAAAAATCCTCCAGCTGCGGTATGTGGATTCGACATTTCATGGTCTCGCATTAATTGCGCAAAAGCATTTTCGGCTTCTAAAAATGTATCCACCGATTGGTTGTTTACAGGCGATCTATTCAATATCCCACTTAAAGATAATAGTGTAGATATTGTGTACACCTCACATTCGATTGAGCCCAATGGAGGTCGAGAAAAAGAAGCCATTCAAGAACTATATCGTATTGCTAGTAAATACTTGGTATTGTTAGAGCCTGCATACGAATTAGCTTCCGATGAAGCCAAGGCGCGCATGGAACATCATGGGTATGTTCGTGGATTAAAAGCTACGTCAGAGCAGCTTGGTTATAAGGTTGTTGAGTATCGCTTGTTTGATTTCACCATCAATCCATTAAACCCAACAGGACTTTTAATTATTGAAAAAGATGCCGCTGCAGCTTCTGTATCGCCAAAGTTTGTTTGTCCAATTACTGGCGGAGAACTAGAGCGCTCGGGAGATTGTTATTATGGAAATGAAAGCTTGATGGCTTATCCAATCATTGGAGGGGTCCCGTGTTTACTTGCTGAAAATGGCATTTTGGCTTCGGGCTTTAACAAACCCATTTCACTCTGATATGATTGATTTTCGAAATAAACGTATCCTATTAGTTGCCGCACATCCCGATGATGAATTACTGGGTTGTGGCGCAACAATGAAGCGCTTAATTGATGAATTCAATTGCCAAATCCATGTAATTATCCTTGGAGAAGGAATTACTTCTCGGTCAGATGAACGCGATCCAGAAAAATGGTCAAAACATTTAGAGATTCATCGAGCGAACATCAAAAAAGCTCAAGAAGCAATTGGCTATCAATCGGCGGGCATTTACAATTTTGCAGACAACCGATTCGATAGTGTTGATTTGCTCGATTTGGTTAAAGTGATTGAGAAGGAAAAATCGGAGTTCCAACCCGAAATCATTTTCACTCATCATGGTGGCGATACGAATATTGATCATCGCAGAACATTTGAAGCAGTGGTAACTTCAATCCGCCCCATGTCGCATGAGAATGTTCATACATTGATTTGCTTTGAAACGCCTTCATCCACTGAATGGCAAGCATTCAATTACCCCAATCCATTTTTACCCAATTTTTACATGTCGGTTTCTGAGGAACAAGTGGATGCAAAGATTGTGGGGATGGAGAGTTATGAATTTGAGAAACGCGCATATCCTCACCCTCGCTCTCCAGAAGCACTTCGCATCCAGGCTCAACGTTGGGGTGTTGCCATTGGGAAAAATTACGCAGAAGCCTTTATGTTAATTCGTACAATTGTTCAGTAAAAAATGAATATTGCCATTTTCAATTCTCACACATTAGTAGCCTCTCATTACGAGACTGAGC
>JBBALS010000148.1:3888-5239 GCA_040402915.1 Flavobacteriales bacterium | reverse complement strand
CAGGACATTCCAATCACCAATCAGTTTACTTCCAATTTAAAATTTTCGGAAACTGAATTCAGTAAGCTCCGCGGGAATTTTGGGAGTTTTGCAGCGCCTTTGCCAAACAACGATACCTTGTTTTTGCATTTGTTTCGCAACGTAATTAACGCAGTAAATCTTAGTTTCACGGATCCTTCTGCAAGAATCTTGGTGCGGAATTCTACGGGTATTCCAATCAATTATTCCCAAACAAGTTTTAATGCTATCCGTCCAGGAAGCGTTATTCCCAATGTGGACTTGAGTTCAATTAGTTTTCCAACTTCTATTCAAGCTATGAGCAGCACTTCTGCCCTACCCGCTCAAATGGAATATCCATTTACCACAACGAATGGCTCGAATATTTCGGACGTTATTAATTCATTTCCACGTTACATGTTAAGTAGAGGGAATTTCACTTTCGATTATAGTTTACCTAATGCAAGCTACTTTCTGCGCGATACTAGCCATGTTGAAACGCATTCGGAAGTTACCTTGCCGCTTAATGGTTTAACGCTCGATTTGCAAGTGCGCGATACGTTCGAGTATAATTTCAATTCCATTTCAGGCGACATTGAAGAAATCATGCTGCGTTTGAATATTGAAAATGGATTTCCAACAGAAGGAAAATTACAAGTGTATTTTTGCAGGCATATTGGCACTGGAAATTCTTTGCAAATAATTGATTCTTTGTACACACAAGGAACTGAAGTCGTATTAATGCCCGGACAAACCAATACAAATGGCATTGTGACTATTCCATCTCAAAAAATAACAGATGCTACTATTTCTGGTTCAAAGTGGATGAAACTTAGCCAAATGAATGCCGATAGAATTCTGATTAAAGCACGATTAACTACCAACGAACTAGGTGAATTGGCGGTAAAAATTCTGGAAAACGATAAACTACAGATTCGGATTGCGGCACGTATAAAAGCACATAAATCGTTTTAAGTATGAAACGGATATCTCAACTAATAGGATTTGTGCTCGTTTTATTTGCTGCTATTAACAGCCATGCACAAAGTGATTTCATTCTATTGAATCAGGCATTTAATCCACATAAAACTTCTATTAATCCTGCATTTTTGCCCAAAGAAGAATTCTATTTGGGCCTTCCTGCTATTTCAAATACTTATGTAAGCTATTCGAATTCTGGTTTTACCTACCGCGATTTAATTAAAAAGAAAGGCAACACCGATTCTATCTATTTTGATTTCACTGGATTCCTGGGCAACCTACCTCAAAAGACATTGATTTCGGCACAATTGCAATCCGATTTATTTAGCACAGGTTGGCGCGAGGGACGTTGGTACATTAATGCCAACATCAC
>JBBALS010000148.1:2258-3878 GCA_040402915.1 Flavobacteriales bacterium | reverse complement strand
AAAAGTAAATTTTCAAGCCCAATTCCAGCGCGATTTAATGGAAGTGGCGATTCAAGGTAATGGTCCTAAGATTGGCGAAACAGCCGACCTCGGGAACCTATTTATCAGTGCAATGCATTACCGAGAATACGCCTTGGGCATTTCAAGGGACATTATGTGCAAATTGCGCGTTGGAGCAACTTTTAAGTATTTGTATGGGATGGAAAATTTGGATATTACACGAAGTAATATCTCGCTAACGACCGATGCTACAACATTCGATTTAACCGGCACATCCGATATTCTCATAAACACTTCGGGATTAAAAAACTTCAATGCCGATTCATTAACAAGTGCGCCCTATCTTTTTAATCGAAAAAACAGAGGGTTTGCATTAAATCTTGGAGCGGAATATAAGATCAACGATAAATTTGATGTGTTTGCAAGTGCACTTGATTTGGGAAAGATTTACTGGAAAAACGAACCTGTTAATTATTACAATAAAGTGGATGAATTTTCATTTTCGGGTATTTCTTTAAATGAATTCATCTCAAGCAGTTCGGATACCGTTGTTGATGGCATCCAGAATTACCTTGATTCACTAGGAAATACCTTTTCTATTAAAGAAAAAAATGAATCCTATTCAACTTCACTACCTAAACGGTTTTATGTTGGAGGTCATTATTATTTAGGAACCAAAAATTCCATCCAGTTTGTGATGATGGGTAACACATACAAGGGAAGATTGTATCCATCCGTATCTGTTGGATTTAGTAAACGACTTGCTGATATTTTTGAAATCAGTGTTAACAGCGCTTATGCAAACCGAAGCATTGCGAATTTAGGAGCAGGGTTTACACTCAACCTTGGATTAACACAATTTTCAATTATTTCTGACAATCTTCTTGGTGCATTTAATAAATTCAATACCCGAGGAACAAATATTCGAGCGGGTATTACACTCGTTACTGGGTATGATTATGAACGTCCAAATCCATGCGATAAAGATGGGGATGGCGTTTCAAATAGAACAGACGAATGTCCCGATGTTCCTGGACCACTAAGTTTAAATGGTTGCCCCGATTCAGATCAAGATGGCATTGCTGATAAATTTGATGAGTGCCCATTAGAAATGGGGGAAGTAGCAATGAAAGGTTGCCCTGATTCAGATCAGGATGGGATCGCAAATAAATTGGATAAATGCCCGAATGATAAAGGTAAACCTGAATTTGAAGGATGCCCCGATACGGACGATGATGGCCTTATCGATTTGAATGATCAATGTCCAAACATTGCAGGTCTTATCTATTTGAAAGGTTGTCCAGACCGAGACCGAGATAGCATTGCAGACAAAGACGATGAATGTCCTGACTTTGCAGGTCCCGCTTTTTATGATGGGTGTCCTGATACTGATGGAGATAGCTTAACTGACAAAGTGGACTTTTGTCCAGACAAAGCCGGATTGAAAGCTTTCAAAGGGTGTCCAGATACAGATAATGATGGATTCCCTGATTATTTAGATGCATGTCCGGATGTTGCAGGCCCCGAAAAAGGATGCCCCAAAGCCCCAGAAGTTCTTGGTCCAATTGATAGCGATGGTGATGGGGTTACCGACGAATTTGATAAATGTCCTCAAACACC
>JBBALS010000148.1:0-2158 GCA_040402915.1 Flavobacteriales bacterium | reverse complement strand
AACCAAGGAGTTGAATCGAACAGAATAGATACCGAATGGTTTGGTCAAACAAAACCGATTGCTTCAAATAAAACGGGCGATGGAAGACAAAAGAACCGACGTGTTGAAATGACAATTATAACAGGAGACTAGGAATGGTGGAGGATCTTGTAAAAACGATCGATTGCAGTTCGTTATAATTAATACAAAACAAAAAAACCCCGGTTTAGGCCGAGGTTAGAATAATAAAGAAGATATATTACTTCAAAGAATTCACGTAGCGGGTAATTTTACCAACTAGGTTACCTGCTTTGTTTGAATGAATAATATTTCTTTTAGCTAACTTATCCAACATTGAAGAAACTGAAGACAATTGAGAAATTGCTTCGTTTTTGTCAGAAGTAGTACGCAATTTCTTCAGCGCATTACGTGTAGTTTTATGAAAATAACGATTACGTGTACGTTTTGCGTCGTTTGAACGAATTCGTTTAATTGCGGAAGGATGATTTGCCATTTCTTTATTTCAATTAAATATGTAGCCCGTAGGGGAATCGAACCCCTGTACCAAGAATGAAAATCTTGTATCCTAACCCCTAGATGAACGGGCCATTTTTTTTAAAAATTGGAATGCAAATGTACCCCAAAATTTCACTCAAGCAAGAGCTGTTAAAATTCTCTTTGTGAAATAATGTCTTATAATCTGTTAATCAACAGTTTAATTTTACATTGAACAGGAATAATCTTGCTTATTTACACATTTAAGAGCGTCTGTAAGCACAATTTATGATACATTTGCCGACCAAATGATCTCTAATAAACGCGTTGCATTTTATACACTTGGTTGTAAGCTGAATTTTTCGGAAACATCAACCATTGCCCGTCTTTTTCAAAATGATGGATTTGAGAAAGTTGAATTTGAATCGACTCCAGACATCTTCATTATCAATACCTGTTCGGTAACTGAGAATGCCGACAAGAAATGCAAGAGTTTGGTAAATAAGGCTTTGAAAATTTCTCCCCATGCCTACATTGCTATTATTGGTTGTTATGCCCAATTAAAACCAGAAGAAATTGCTAAAATTCCGGGAGTAGATTTAGTTTTAGGCGCGAACGAAAAATTCAATATACTGACTCACATTGCTGATTTAGAGAAGAATACTCAAACACAAATACATGCCTGCGAAATTAGTGAAGTGAACGATTTTATTCCTTCATACAGTTCCGGCGACCGCACTCGAACATTTTTCAAAGTTCAAGATGGCTGCGATTACTCCTGTTCCTTTTGTACAATTCCATTGGCGAGAGGCAAAAGTAGAAGCGAGACGGTTATTGAAACGATTAAAGCAGCTCAGAAACTCATTGCAGAAACTGGAAGCAAGGAGATTATCTTAACCGGTGTAAACACGGGCGATTTTGGTAAGAATACAGGAGAAACTTTTCTCGACCTTATCAAAGAACTTGATCAATTAGAAGGGATAGAACGTTTTAGAATTTCGTCCATCGAACCCAATTTGCTGACAGATGAAATCATTCAATTTGTTGCTTCCTCAAAGAAATTCGTTCCTCATTTCCATATTCCATTGCAATCGGGAAGTAATGATACGCTCAGAAGAATGCGACGCCGTTATCAGCGTGATATTTATGAAAGTCGGGTTGCATTAATTAAAGAGTTAATGCCGAATTGCTGCATTGGCGTGGATGTTATAGTTGGCTTCCCCGGCGAGACGAATGAGGAATTTCTTGATAGTTATACATTTATTAATGAGCTAGACATTTCGTATTTGCATGTTTTCACTTATTCTGAAAGAGCAAATACTCATGCCATTGAATTAAGTAATGTCGTTCCCAACTCGATTCGCGCGGAACGAAGCAAAATGCTGCACATTCTTTCAGAAAAGAAAAAACGCTTTTTTTATGAGCTCCAAAAAGGAAAGGCGAAGGAAGTCCTTTGGGAAGGTGAAAGAGATGGCGAATGGATGTATGGATTGACGGAAAATTACATAGAAGTCAAAACGCCTTTTCTGATAGAAAAAACAAATACTGTTCAGCACATTCAACTCGAAGAATTGGATAAAGAAGGAATTTTCTCCATTCAATAAAATAAAGATTCATCCTAAATACATCATTATATATGTACGCAACTATTAGCGAATTGCTAAAATCTTTTGGGATTCATATT
>JBBALS010000147.1:0-5276 GCA_040402915.1 Flavobacteriales bacterium | reverse complement strand
TATAAAAGCAACTCTAGCATATGCAGCTGATCGAGAACACAAAATGAAAGTAGCTTCGTGAAACTGTTGTTTGATCAAAATATCTCATTTCGGGTTGTTCGACAGATTTGCAATTATTTACCAGAGGCTAAACATGTCAGGGATTTCGATCTTCAATTTGCTACTGACCGAGAAATATGGAAATATGCAAAAGACAATGAATACAATATTGTGACATTGGACTCGGACTTTTATGATTTGGTTACACTTAACGGCCATCCTCCCAAAATTATCTGGTTGCGACTTGGAAATACATCAAGTCTTAATTTAGCAAGAGTATTTTCTGAACATCAAGAAAATATCAGAAGTTTTATAACCGATATTGATAATAAAGATATTGGTTGTCTTGAAATTAATAAGTAGACGCATTTCGTAATCGATAAATCATCAAATCGTGTAAATTTTGCTGCAAGTTTTGATGATTTTATTTTTTAAGCATTCTTCACATTAAACGTATATAAACATTTAAAAAACGGCTATCTCAAATTCATTCGCGAAATTGCTCGCTGGGAAGGGGAACTTGGGTATTCCCTATAAAATCGAGATGTAACTGACAAGCAAAATTTTAAAAATTCAATCCTCATTTTTGAACAGGACTGTTAATAATTACGCTGAGAAATTCTCTTAAAATCGTTGGATTCTGATGCTTTCTCAGCCCCCTATTCAAAATTCGAAATGTTGCTATATCTTTGAAACATGATGCAGTTCAAACATTTCCTTATACCGATATTGCTATTCTTTCAACAAATTGCTGCTGCTCAACTTCCTGCATTTGGTCCGGCATATCTTCAAAACGAAGTAGCAACTGTTCTAATTAGCATCCATCCCGATTCACTTACTGCCTTGTTTGCTGCTGCTGGAACCGAACGAGAATTCCCTGCAAATTTCAAATATGAAAGCAGCGTCCTAACCGATTCAGTTGCAGCCATCGGTTTTCGATTACGTGGAAATACCAGTTTAAATGCCGAAAAACAATCGTTCATAATCTCATTCAACACCTACAATTCCTTAATGTGGCAAGGAATCCAAAAAATGAATCTCAACGGAAGCGCTAACGATCCTTCCATGATTCGATCTAAAATTTGCTGGAATGCAATTCGCGATGCCGACCTTCCTGGGGCTCGATCGTCCTTTGTGAAATTGTATATCAATAACGAATACCGGGGTTTATACTCGAACATCGAACACATCGACGAGAATTTTGCAAACCTATACTTCCCGGGAAGTAAATACAGTTCGCAGTTCAAATGCCTCTATCCTGCCCCACTCGATTATATCAGTTCCAATCCTACATCATACAATTACATGGAGTTTGGGCGTCGTCCGTACGACCAAAAAACAAACGATTACACCCAAGATTACCGCGAACTTTCAACCTTCATTTCCATCCTCAATCAAACACCCATTGCCGATTTACCATGCGCCTTGGAACGTAAATTCGATGTTGATTCTTGGTTGCGTTATGCCGCGCTCGATGTTCTTATGGGAAATTGGGATGGTTATATATACAACAAAAACAACTACTATCTGCAACTAGATTACCACACCGGGCAGTTTCATTACCTACCATACGACTTAGATAATACACTCGGAATTGATTGGGTTGGACAAAATTGGACCACCCGCAATGTAATGAGTTGGGCCCCTTCGGCCGAATCGAGACCTTTGTTCAAACGCTTGCTTCAAGTCCCCGCCTATTCGGCACGTTACCAAAACTATATTCGTGAATATGCACAAGGTATTTTCAGTCGTTCGGTCATTGCCCACAAAGCAGCCAATATGACTGCATTGATTTCTCCGGCAGTTGCCAACGACACTTATCACACGATCGACTTTGGTTTTACGTACAATGATTTTCTGAATTCCGCCACAACGGCTTGGGGGAACCATGTAAATTTTAGTATCAATAACTACGTAAATCAACGTACTTCAACGGCATTGTCACAAACAAGCGCGTCCACTCAAAGCCCTATTTTAGTTGGAGGATATTTGAGTGACAATAACCAGTTTGCCTATGCTCAAATAAACGGAGGAGGAAATGGAAACCTGCAAGTGCTCATCAGCTCATTCGCAAATTTCAATACATCCGAATTTCAATTTACACTTTCCGACAATGGCGTTTTTCCGGATGCATTAGCTGACGATGGAAATTATGCGGGCATTCTAAATTACCCAACCAGCTTAACCATTCCTCAGGTGTATTATCGGTTTGAATATACCCCGCAAGGAAGTTCAACGATTCAAAAATGGCCTTGCATATCGAGAGTTTTGTTCATACAACCTCAAGGAGTTGGTTTATTGAACGAGATCATGTCAAGCAATTCTAATTCGGCAGTCGATTTAGCCAATGACCATTCAGATTGGGTGGAACTTTACAACCCGCTTTCAACAAGCATTTCCATGGATAATTTGTATTTGAGCGACAATGCAGATTACTTAAACAAATGGCCATTTCCGGCAATTAGTATTCCGGCTCAAAGTTTTAAAATGATTTGGGCCAACGATGACGAGGAACTGAACCGCAACAACCTCAATTTCAAGTTGAGCGCAATTGGCGAATCGCTATTCCTTAGCAAGAAAATCGACGATGCCTATCAAACAATCGAACACATTGAAATCCCACCCTTACCAAGCGATTTTAGTTATGGTAAAGCTAGCGATGGCGGGTCAAATTGGATTGTATTTGATCCAGCGCAAACCAGTCCGAATTCAAGCAATGGAAGTGTTGGAATTGACGAAATAAACACCCAACAAATTCAGATCTATCCCAATCCAGCCAAGGAGTTTGCGCAGTTCTCAAAAATGGCTAATTCCGTTCAACTTTTCGATGCTCAAGGCCGTCTCGTGTTAAACCAAACGCAGGTCAATGAAATCATTCTACGTAATTTCAATCCGGGTATTTACCACGTAAAACTCGATTCCCAATCTTTTCGGTTGCTCATTCAGTAATGGGGCTTCCCCCGCTCCATGCTTACGCGGGGTCACGCTATCCGCTATGCAAGGCGCCGCTTCTATCGTTAAGCCGGTTTTGAGTTTATTTTCTGCATCTTACTAAATTCAATTACATCCCAAACTCTATCTTCGCAGTTCAAACATCAACCATTTCATGAGAAATTGTATCCTGGTTATTTTGCTTTCCATTCAAGTCGTATCCGCTCAAAATTTTCTTCCTCCTGTGCAAGCTTGGAAAGGAAAAAGCGAAGCAATTCTTTTGAAATCCTCCGATCGATTTGTCACACCTTTCGAATTAAGCAATGGTGAAAATTCCGCAACCGAAACCGAGTTGTTTGATTGGTTTTCGGAATTAATGAAAGAATATCCTATGATTAGTCGCGAAAGTATTGGCAAGACTGCTCAAAACCGCAATATCTGGATGTATGCCATTCGTCAAGCTGGAAAATCCAAACCCACACTTCTTTTTCAAGCGGGCATTCACGCGGGTGAAATTGACGGAAAAGATGCAGGCATGTTGGTTTTTCGGGAAATCTTAAACAAGAAAAATCAAGCTATTCTGAACAATGTCAATATCCTATTCATTCCCATTCTCAATGTGGATGGACACGAACGAGCTTCAGAATTTAACCGAATCAATCAACGAGGTCCAAGGGTGATGGGCTGGAGAAGCAATGCACTCAACCAAAACCTCAATCGCGATTTTACCAAACTCGACACAAAAGAAATTCAATCGGTCATCAAGGTCATCAACACCGAAAATCCAACCTTGTACATGGATATTCACGTAACCGATGGCGCCGATTATCAATACGATATAACGTATGGATTTTTAGCTGAACATGCTTATTCTCCATATATTTCGAAATGGTTGAAAAGCAATTATCGTCCTACAATGGATCTTGCTTTAGGAAAAGCTGGTCATATTCCCGGCCCCTTGCTTTTTGCAGTAAACGATGATGATTTTAACGATGGAAACAACGAATACACCTTCTCACCCAGATACTCTCATGGCTATGGCGATGCACGTCATTTGCCCAGTATTTTAGTCGAAAACCATTCCTTAAAACCTTTCAAACAACGCGTATTAGGAACATGCATTTTGGTTTTAGAAACGATTAAACTCCTTGCCGAAAAAGGAAAGGATCTCAATTTGGCAATCCAGGCCGAGCAAAATCCCAAATCCGATTCCATAACCTTAAGCTGGGATTTCCCGAAAACAACAAGCGATTCGATGTCTTTCAAAGGAATCGAATCCCAAAAAAAAACATCTTCCACCACAAACGGAACCTATGTTGAATGGCTTGGTAAATCGGAGAATAAATCCATCCCAGTTAGAAAAAACAACATTCCGGTTTTGAAAATAAAACCGCCAGCTTTTTACATCATTCCAGTTCAATATCAGGAAGTCATTGAGAATTTAAAATCACACGGAATCGAAATGCTCACTATTCAAAACGACAGTATGTTGGTTGTAAGCATGTACCGATTTAGCAATCCCCAAATACAAGGAAAACTTCCATTACAAGGGCGCTGTCGATTAAAGGCAGATTTGGATATAGAAATCAAACCACATCAATTTCTCAAAGGTTCGGTTGTCATTCAAACCAATCAGGCCCTTGGAAATCTTGCTTGCTTGCTCCTCGAACCATCATTTACCGATTCCTATTTCCAGTGGGGATTTTTTCCAGAATGCCTCGAACGAACTGAGTATTTCGAGACTTATGTTCTTGAACCTTATGCTGCCGATGCACTCCTAAAAAATCAAAGATTAAAAGCCGAATTCGATAAAAAGAAAGCCGATGACGAAGGATTTTCCAAAGATCAACAAGCTCAACTACGTTGGTTTTACGAACGTTCTCCTTATGCTGACGATACGTATTTGTTATATCCTGTGGGAAGAAGTTTGAATTGAATGGAATTATTCAAAATCACTCTTTGTGTGATTTATAGAATCCATAGAACTGATTTCGGGTTGATTTCTATGACGAAATTCAAATCAAAATTCATTTCTTATCTTATTTGATTTTGAACCAATTCTCAATTTTAACTCCTTCCAATCGCTCAAAATCTTTAACATTATCAGTCACTAGAGTTAATTTGTTTTTAATAGCAGTAACTCCAATTAATAAATCGAATTCATCATGCATGGGTTTGCCAATTTTCTTTAATCTAACTTTTTCTTTTGCATAAAGCTTTATTGAGCCAAAAATTGGAATCACGGAAATTCCACCAAGAAAATTATCGACTGCTTTATTGGATTTAATAGGATCATTGCTATTTTC
>JBBALS010000146.1:0-5277 GCA_040402915.1 Flavobacteriales bacterium | reverse complement strand
GTTACCTATATTTCTCTTGCTTCTTTCACTTACAGCTCAAGCTCAGCGTAAGGGGAAAGGCCGATTTTTAGATCGTTGCGAAACTTCTTATGGTCTAGGATTTAGTAATTTTCTTGGTGAGCTTGGAGGAGCTGATCAAATTGGAACGAATGGTTTACGAGATTTAGAATTTGTTTTAACAAGACCTGCAGTCCATTTAGGTTTTAGATACCGCGTTAATCCTGTTTTATCATTCAAGTTAAATGTAAACTATGCAAGGGTTACAGGAAGAGATAGTTTAACCCGCGAGATTTTTAGAAGGAATAGGAATTTAAGCTTTCGTTCAAATATTTTTGAAACATCTTTTCAAACCGAAATTTCTATTTTACAGCTAAAATCAACAAAAAGCCGATATAAGCTTCAAGGTGTAAGAGGAAAATCAGGGATTGACATCAACGTTTATCTTTTCGCTGGTGTTGGAGGTTTTTATTTTAATCCAAAAGCAAACTACGGTGGTAAATGGTGGACACTTCAGCCATTGGGTACAGAAGGTCAAGGAATTGCAGCATCCAGAACACCTTATAAAAGATTTCAAGCTTGTTTCCCTTTTGGAATGGGTTTCAGAGTTCCTCTTCAAGACAAAAATTGGACTATTGGATTTGAATACGGAATTCGTATAACAACAACCGATTATATTGATGATGCAAGTACAACGTATTTTTCTCCTACGTTAATTGAGAAAACGTATGGTCCTGTTGCTGCTGCACTTTCTAATCGCTCTGACCCTCAATCTCCTGACTACGTAAAAGGTTCTGCGGTCACTGGTCAACAACGCGGAGATCCAACCAATAAAGATTCGTATATGTTAGGTATGATTACACTTACATACCGTTTAAAGTCAGGGAAATCGGTACTTCCAAAATTTAGATAACATTTTGTCGTTATTGGGTGTATAAATCACAAAATGGTTCGTAGTTTAATTTTATTTTTTTTCCTTCTCAACGTTTGTTTTCATGCAAATTCTCAGGTTTACAAGAAATACTCTGAGCTTGGTTTGTATGGAGGAGTTTCTTATTATTTAGGAGATCTCAATCCTGGGAAGCAGTTTTTCATGGTTCGACCAGGTGTTGGTTTAGTTTACCGATATAATCCAAGCCGAAGATTCACTTGGCAATTTCATGGAATCTATAGCAGTGTTCAAGCATACGATTCACTTGCAAATAATGCTAACCAATTGAATAGAAACCTTTCGTTTCGATCGAGAATTATTGAAGTAGCGGGCTCTTTACAGTTTAACTTTTTTGATTATGAAATTGGGAATGACGAAACACCTGCAACACCCTATATTTTCGCTGGTTTAGCACTTTATAATTTCAATCCCACAGCCGAAATGGGTGGCGATTGGGTGGAACTTCGTCCGCTTGGAACCGAAGGTCAAGGCTCAGGATTAAAATCTGCCCCAAAACCATATTCACTTTTAGGCTTATCGATTCCGTTTGGAATGGGATTTAAATTTCACGCCATGGGGCGCTTAGGAGTGAGTATCGAGTGGGGGATGAGAAAAACGTATACTGATTATTTGGATGATGTCAGTACAACCTATGTAAAACAGGATGTTTTATATTCCAATAAAGGACTTGACGCCGCCTTGTTTGCCGATCGGTCAATTGTAAATCCTGGAGATTCAAATATAAATAGACAGCGAGGAAATTCTACTACAAACGATTGGTATTCCTTTGCCGGAGTAACGTTGACTTATAAATTGTCTGCCGGAAAATCGGTGTGTCCAGCATACAAGTAAAGGCCTATATTTGCGCTTTATTGCCCTTTTAAATTAATAATTGCCAAATTCTCTAATGGCCCAAAAAGAAGAAATAAACCTTCAGAATTTACCTAAACACATTGCTGTTATCATGGACGGCAATGGACGTTGGGCAAAAATGCAAGGCAAACTTCGCACCTTTGGTCATGAAAGTGGTGTTAAAGCGGTTAGAGAAACGGTTGAAGCATGTGCTGAATTAGGTGTTTCCTATTTAACGATGTATGCCTTCTCGACAGAAAATTGGAATCGCCCTAAATATGAAATTAATGCACTGATGACTTTGCTGGTTAGTACAATCAGTAAAGAAACTAAAACATTGATGGATAATAATATCCGACTCGAATCAATTGGTGATATCGACTCTTTGCCATCAAAGTGCCGAAGAGAATTGGAAGAAGCAAAACTCAAAACTCAAGGTAATTCCCGCATGACCCTTGTGCTTGCTTTAAGTTACAGTTCCCGATGGGAAATTACGCACGCAATGAAGAAAATTGCTGCTGATGTTCTTCTTGGGAAAATTAAGCTAGAGGATATAAATGAAAGTTTAATTTCAAATTCATTAACAACAGCGGGAATGCCTGAACCCGAACTGTTGATTCGAACTTCTGGTGAACATCGGATTAGTAATTTTCTGCTTTGGCAAATTTCCTATGCCGAATTGTATTTCACAGATGTTTTATGGCCTGATTTCCGACGAGAAGATTTGTATCAAGCCATTATTAGTTATCAAAATAGAGAACGCCGTTTTGGGAAAACAAGCGAACAATTGAAGCCATAATCAAGATGCTAAATAAAAATTGCCTGTTTTTCATAGTTTGCCTAATTGGTTTTGCTTTTCAAGGAGTATCTCAAATTGCCCCTTCTATTGTCAATGAATCAATTAATTACACCACTCCAAAGGAATACGAAATAGCCGACATTCGTTTTCAAACCAAAGACAATAGTAGTTTGGATCAAAACATTCTTCGTTTGCTTTCGGGTTTAAACAAAGGAGATAAGATTATGGTGCCCGGCGATCGCATTAGCAATGCCATAGAAGCACTATGGAAACAAGGTTTATTCACTGGCGTTGAGGTGCAAGCCGAACGAATTGAAGGAGATAAAATTTATTTGGTCATCTTACTCGAAGAGCGTCCACGACTTTCGAGATTCCGTTTTGTAGGAGTTAAGAAAAATGAGGCAGATGATCTTCGTGAACAAATTAAATTAATTCGTGGAAAGCCGGTAAATGATAATTTATTAGTCAACACGCGTAATACAGTCACTACTTTCTTTATAGACAAGGGGTATATGAATGTGAAGGTAGATGTGAATACTGTAACCGATACCGTTCCAGGCGGAGGTGTTATGTTGAATATTTTAGTTGATAAGAACCGCCGTGTTAAGATCAACAAAATCAATATAAACGGAAATGAGTTTGTAAGTGATCGAAAGTTGAAACGTAAGATGAAAAATACCAAGGAAAATCCATGGTATAGCATCTTCACGACTTCAAAATACATGGAGGACAATTTCCTTGAAGACAAAGGAAAAATGCTTAGCATTTATTTCGATAAAGGGTTTAAGGATGCTCGAATTGTAAAGGATTCCGTGTATAAATACGATGCAAAAAGAATCAACATTGACATTCAAATTGATGAAGGTAGACAGTACTTTTTTCGTAATATTTCCTGGATTGGAAATATAAAATACACATCCAAACAATTGGGTGATATACTTGGAATTAAGAAAGGTGAGATATACAACCAAGCAACATTAGAGCAGAATCTGTTCATGAATGCAGCCGAATCGGATGTTTCTTCATTGTATATGAATGACGGCCATCTTTTCTTTCAAGTTACTCCCGTTGAGACTTTTGTGGATAATGATTCTGTAGATATTGAAATGCGTGTTTACGAAGGAAAGCAAGCACGAATCAACAGAGTTACCGTTACTGGAAATGATAAAACAAACGACCATGTCGTGATGCGTGAAATTCGCACTCGACCAGGACAATTATTCCGCCGATCAGATATCATACGTACTCAACGAGAACTTTCGCAATTGGGCTATTTCGATCCTGAGAAAATGGGCGTTAATCCAGTTCCGAATCCGCAAGATGGAACGGTTGATATTGAATATAAAGTGGAAGAAAAGCCATCCGATCAGCTTCAACTTTCTGGAGGTTGGGGGGCAGGTCGCTTGATTGGAAATTTAGGTCTTGCATTTAATAATTTTAGTGCGCGTCGTTTTTTAAAGAAAAATGCTTGGCGACCTCTGCCTTCGGGAGATGGACAGCGTTTGTCAATTAATGCATCTTCAACAGGAAGAGCTTTCCAGAGTTATAATTTATCGTTTACTGAACCTTGGCTAGGAGGTAAAAAACCAAATTCCTTAACTATTACAGCGTATCATTCAATATATGGAAATGGAGCCGCGAAGAACGATCCAACAAGGAGTCTCACAAAAAATACGGGACTCATTCTTGGTTATGGTAAACGCCTTCGTTGGCCCGACGATTTCTTTACACTTCAGCAGTCAATTAGCTTTCAGTATTACGAATTGCTCAATTCAACAGCGTTCGATTTAAGTAATGGCTTTGCAAACAATTTCAGTTTAACAACAACCATTGCCCGTAATTCGATTGATGCTCCAATCTATCCTAAATCAGGATCGAATATCAGCTTCTCAGTGCAAGCTACTCCGCCATATTCATTAATGGGCAATACCCCTGCATCCGAGCTTGTAACAAAAGAACAGCGATACAAATGGGTTGAATTTTATAAGGTGAAATTCGATGCTCAGTGGTTTACACCGCTCTCTAGAAATAAAAATACCTTGGTTTTGATGACTCGCGCCAATTTCGGTTTTGTAGGTTTTTACAATCCAAACAAAGGTCTTTCTCCTTTTGAGCGCTTTCGATATGGTGGAACCGGGTTAAGTGGTTTAACGTGGGGAGCGCAATTCTTAGGAGCCGAAATTGTTGGACTCCGAGGATACAATGATGGTTCTATTTCAACAAGCCAAACCGGTGGCGATGCTCCAATTTACAATCGATATACAATGGAATTAAGATTCCCAATTTCTCTCAATCCTTCGGCTACTGTATTTGCTTTGGGCTTTTTGGAAGGTGGTAATGCTTGGTCTAAATTCAGCGACTTTAATCCTTTCGATATTAAACGTGCAGGTGGTGTTGGTGTGCGTGTGTTTCTTCCTATGTTTGGACTACTTGGTCTCGATTATGGATTCCGCTTCGACGATCTTCCAGGTTATTCTAGTATGGCAAAAGGGCAATTCCACTTTATTATTGGTCAGAACTTTAACTAAACATTTCGGATTAATAACATCGAGCTAATATTAAATATTTATCATTAAAATTTCAACTCAAAAACAGAATAGCACGATTGTTGATTTCGGCGTTTCAAATCCCATTTAGAAATGTTTAATTTGCACCTTAAATCCAATTAGCCGGTTATGAAAAAGATTCTCTTCGCGAT
>JBBALS010000145.1:0-5290 GCA_040402915.1 Flavobacteriales bacterium | reverse complement strand
GCTGATCTTGAAATACGGATAATTGTATGCGTTGTCGGATAAAAATAAAGAGCGGTACCCATCGCCAATAAATACCTTATCGTTACCAAATTGTAGATTAAAATACTTGGATGGAGAATACGAAACATATCCGGTTGCCATCGAATAATCCCAACCTTTATCACCAAATGGTTTCACTCTTCCTTGTCCCGGAACGACATTGTTTTTTTGAATAAAACTATCTACGTAGTTCACCATCCGACCTTGGTTTTCCCAGAAACTTGTGTAAAATGAGACATGCTTTCCAATGTTTCCATAAAGTTGCAAACCTCTTGAATTAACGTATGTTTTATTTCCGGTAAGTTGGTCTTTCCCGATATCGAAAGAAAATAATGGATCGACAGCAATTTGATAATCGTTGGAATCGAGGCTAAGAAGATTGTCGCTTAATATTTTCCTTCCAACCCAACGTTTCGAAAAACGACTCGTTCCAAGTTTTACACCAGCTGCAGTATCTGGGTTTATTGATTTTCGAATGTCTTCCATGCGCCAAGGTTTAACAGCTGTGTGCTGATTACTTCCATGGGCGTTCATGGATTTATCGATTAAGTTATATTGAAAATTATCGAATACGAAATTGTATTGCTGGGCAAATAGTGAAGTTTGGAACGATAGCAATGCAGTTAAAAAAACGAGTCTTTTCATCATAATTTTGACTTTCTAATATTTTTAACTCTTCTCCAAAGTAATGCTGTGAAAGCGAAAGCGGGTAATGGCAATGTGAGTAAAATATAAACCAAGTAATTCTCCGCTTCTAAGAAATACAGTGTGAAAATGCTGATGCATGTTGTAATGATTGACAGAACGACCAACTGTATGGTAGCGCCAACATGACTTAATCCAATTTCTAATAACATGTGATGCAAATGGTTTCGATCGCCTTTGAAAGGATTTTTACCACGCTGAATGCGGATAACAAATACACGAAACATATCAAATAATGGAACAATCATTAATGAAAAAGCAATGATTGGCTCCTTTAAGAAAACGGCATTGCTCCCAATATGATTATGAAAACTCAATTGAGTCATGCCAAATGCAAGCGTGTAACCAATGGGTAATGAACCACAATCGCCCATGAATATTTTAGGCCGAAAGAAATTGAAAAATAGGAAAGCGAGAAGTGCACCCGCAAAAGCAAAACTTAGATGATAAACATCGGGTTCACCCATGACACCCATTCCACAAAGAGCAATTAAACCAATGCATCCCGCCAAGCCATTTATTCCATCTATTAAGTTGAATGCATTGACAATCCAAAACGAAAGAAATATTGTTGCCGGCAATTCCATTGTTAAAAGCCATTCGTTGGCAGGTGCTAACTCATGCAATGGAATTCGGTTAAACCATGACATGAGAATGATGGGAATGCTTTCGCCCAATAGTTTTACGAAGGGACTAACAGGTTGCATATCGTCCCAAAATCCAACGAAAAATAAAATCAGCAAACCCGCAAGAAAGTAGCGCAAATGAATAAGTGTATCGGCGCCGGCAATGAGCAAAGTACTGATGAGTAATGCACCCATTATGGCGACTCCGCCCAAACGCGGAATCTCGGCACTATGGATTTTACGATCGTCTGGAACATCAAATAAACGACGCGTGGAAGCAAACCGAATAACAGCGGGTGTTAGGACTAGACAAAATAAAAATGCTGCAATAAATGGCTCCACCCTAAAAAATGTTTCGGGCGAATTTAAAGGTTTTTCTTTGTGTTCAGATACCAACGTATCATCTTCTCCATTCCAAATTCAATAGAATGCGCAGGTTTAAAGCCAAGTTGTCGGATATAACTTGCTCCATGATTGGTTTGTGTTATAAGTTTTTTAACGCGTTTGGATGAAATTTTTAAGTTTATACCACTTAAAGCAATAGCCCAATCGAATGGTTTAGCAATCATAATGGAAAGCCATTCGGGTAAATTTAATCTGATTTTTTTACCTAAGAAACGTGCCTGCATATCGGCAATTCCACGACTACTGAGTTGAGGTTCATCCACATAATTAAACAACTGAACTCCCTCATCGATGGTTGTTAATGCAAACAAACTAGCATCGACGATATTCTCAACATAGGCCAGTGATTTTATATTGTTTGATGCACCCACATGAAAATATAAACCTTGGTCGATGGCTTTGATGAGGTTTAAAACGTTCGCTAAATTATGCGGACCAAAAACCACTGTCGATCGAACAATGATTAATTTTCTTCCGGGAGATTTTTCCGCCCAAGTGCGAAAGTGTTTTTCTGCTTGCAGTTTCGAGGCACCGTATGGATTTGTTGGATCGGGAATCGTTGACTCATTCGTAGGACCAGGATTTCCTAGGTTACCATAAACTGCTACAGATGAAAAATTGATAATGGTTTTTACCCCAACCTTTTCTGCTTCTTCAATCAACAGTTCGGCCCCTCCAACATTGGTGTCGAAATATGCTTGGTCTTCAATGCCAAAATCATGATGCATGGCAGCCAAATGAATGAGCATATCGACATTGTGTAATGCCTTATTTACATCTGCTTTGTTTCGGATATCACCTTCAATATAATACGCGTGAGACTCATAATCGGGCGCCCGAAGATCAAGGATAACAACCTCTTGATGTTTGAAGCGCTCAACGAAATAACGCCCAATAAATCCCGAACCACCGGTGATAAGTAATTTCGCCATTGACCGCGAAGTTAAGGCCCTTTTCTTAAAAATGATATGCTAACTGAATATTGCCAACCAAACTCGATAAATTCTAATGCGAACTTTTAACTTTTTCCCTTTTCCCTTTTCCCTTTCTGACTTTCTCCTTCCCCCTCCTAACCCCTCTCCAATTCTAAAATCGTAATCTCTGGTTTTATTCCCACTCTTCCCAAATAGCCTAAAAATCCGAGGCCACGATTTACGTATATATGTTGATTTTTTTCTGAATACAATCCCGCCCATTGTTTGTAAACATACTGCGAGGGACTCCATTTAAAACCCGGAATTTCTATCCCAAACTGAAAGCCATGCGTATGTCCCGAAAAAGTTAAGTTGATATCAGGATGATCTTTTAAAACCTGCGCATGCCAATGAGATGGATCGTGCGACAATAGAATTTTAACCGGAACTTCGGGCATTCCTGCTTTTGCTTTTACGATATCACCTTTTCTTGGAAAACGTAATGCTTCTCCCCAATTTTCAACGCCAAGTAATCCAATGGAATCGCCGTTTCTTTCCAAAATACGGTGTTCGTTGGTGAGGATATCCCAACCCATTTCCTTGTGAATTTCCTTCAATCGATTCAAGTTTGCAATCTTTTCATCGTCCGTTTCCCAAATTACATAATCGCCGTAATCGTGATTTCCCAAAATGGAAAAAACACCCAATGGAGCACTTAGCTTTTTCCAAATTTCTATATGACGTTCGGCTTCTGATGAGCGATCGTTTACCAAGTCACCAGTAAAAAAAATGATATCTGGTTTTTCCTGCATGATCATTTCAACGGCGCGTTGAAAAGGCTCTGCACTTGCAAATGAACCACTGTGTATGTCTGAAATCTGCGCGATTTTTAATCCTTCAAACCCTTTGGGAAGGTTCACAATGCCAAGGGTTTTTCGTCTAATGGTAAAGTCGAATGCAGTTTTTAACATTCCGTAAATCATGGTCGTAAACGGGAGAGCCGAAATCCCCAAAGCCGTATAACTGAGAAATTTCGCTCGACTAATTCCAGTTCCTGAACCAGCATCAGGACGAATGCCTAATTGAAAAAATCCGATGATCCATCTGAAAAATCGTTGTATGTCATCAATCAATAAAAAAACACTTCCTGCTACTTTGCTCAAAACTACAATGAAAATAACGCAAAAGGTGTATAAGTATATGAACTTCGAAAACCATGGATTTTGATACGTGATTAATGAAAACAATCCAAATAAGAAGCTAAAAGCACTGAAACCCCAATAGATGCGAAATACCCAAGTGCGACGAAGTTCAGACCAACTAGCATCAATCGTTCTAATTGCTTGGAAAAAGTAATAATCGATTAATAGTAAAAGTGCAAATAGAATGACAAATCGGATAAGCATGAAAGTGGCCAAAGGTTCTGAATTTAGAATGAATTGCCGTATGGCATGCAATTCGAAATGCAAATGTATATAGGATTAGCAACAATCAAATCATCCTATTGTTTTATTGTTTTTACATGGATATTGCCTTAACTCAATCGGAAATTGATTTCAAGAATGAACGACGTAAAGTCATGTTCAGTGCCATATTTTCTGTAACGCTCGTTTTACTCCTTTGGATTATTAAAATTTACGAATGGTTTTTCAATCTCGATTTGCATGTGTTTGCTTTAAAACCAAGAACGCTGCGTGGCTTGCCCGGAATCATCACCGAACCATTGTTACATGCCGATTGGAGTCATTTATTTTCGAATAGTGTTCCGCTTTTTTTACTCTTAATGGCCACACTCTATTTTTATCGTGGAATTGGACTGCGGGTTTTAGGATACATCTGGTTATTTACTGGAATTGGAGTTTGGTTTTTTGCGCGCGATAGTTATCACATTGGAGCAAGTGGAATTGTATATGGATTGGCAACTTTTCTAGCAATTAGTGGAATATTACGTCACGATTCACGATTGATGTCTATTTCTTTGCTCATCATCTTTTTATATGGTGGAATGATTTGGGGAGTTCTTCCCTTGTTTCATCATGTATCTTGGGAATCACATTTAATGGGTTCCATGGCAGGTGCATTTTGTGCTTATCGCTATCGTAATCAAGGCCCTGCAATTCGTCGTTATTTTGAAGATGAGGATGAATCACTCGATACACAAGTTGAGTTTCATGAAGAACAAATGGGCCCATTTCCACCGCCAGATTTCCCTCATGGACAACTTTCTCAACATTTTCCTGGAGGATATTCATATTCGTACGTTCCAAAAGACAAGGAAGAGGAATCAAAACCCTAACTTCGCGGCGTGAATTATCTGCAGGTCGATCGTCTTACCAAATCGTTTGGTGAACGTGTATTATTCGAAAATATCAATTTTGGTCTTCAACAAGGACAAAAAACAGCGCTCGTTGCTAAAAATGGCGCAGGGAAATCAACCCTTCTTCGCATTCTCATGAAGAAAGAAATTCCCGATTCCGGGGAGGTCGTTTTTCGGAACGATTGTGTGGTTGCTTACCTCGATCAACATCCTCCATTCGATCCGGAACAAACCATCGAAGAGGCTGTTTTTGCTTGGAACGATCCACGTTTGGAAGCCATTCG
>JBBALS010000144.1:0-5296 GCA_040402915.1 Flavobacteriales bacterium | reverse complement strand
CAGAAAGTTGGTAGTAGGTGATGCTGCTCAAACATTACCAATTGTTTGCTGGGGAAGTTGCAACAATTGCGCTGCTCCATCATTCAATACTGTTTTCAAAGTAGATATGGCCAATGTTACTGGCTTTGGAATTCCTTATGTAAACGGAACATTCAACGGTTGGTGTGGAGCATGTACTCCCATGACGCAAGTTGGAGCTACCACAGTTTGGCAAGCTACAATTCCTCTAGAAGCTGGAACTTATGAATACAAATTCACTTATGATGGCTCGAATGGTCAAGAGAGTTTAACTCCTGGAAGCTCTTGTACAGTTACAAACAGTGGCTATACGAATCGCTATTTAACAGTATCAAGCGCACAAACTTTACCAGTTGTTTGTTGGGAATCTTGTTTATCATGTGTTGCGCCTATTGCTAATGTAACTTTTAAAGTTGACATGACTAACCAAACAGGCTTTGGGGCAGCTTATGTGAATGGTACGTTTAACGGATGGTGTGGTGATTGTAACCCAATGACAGATGCAAACGCAGACGGAATTTGGGAAGTAACGCTTCCAATCTCTGCAGGTACTATCGAATTCAAATACACTGTTGACGGATGGACTGGTCAAGAAAGTCTTGCTTCAGGAGGTTCTTGCACACAAACAACCGGTGCATACACAAATCGTATTTTAACTGTTGGAACAACAAACATTACCATGCCTGTAACATGTTATGGAAGCTGCTCTTCATGCGCTACTCCTTCTGGACCATATAATGTTACGTTTAAAGTTGACATGAATAATGTTACAGACCCTTTCACAACTCCTTATGTAAATGGAACATTCAATGGCTGGTGTGGAAGTTGTGCTCCTATGACGGATGTAAACAGTGATGGAGTTTGGGAACTTACTGTTTCAGTTCCTACTGGTGCTCAAGAATATAAATTTACTTATGACGGCTGGTCTGGGCAAGAAAATCTATCGGCTGGAAGTACATGTACAGTTACAAATTATGGCTTCACAAATCGTTCATTAAATGTGGGAGCTACAACCGTTCTACCTGTAGTTTGCTGGAACTCTTGCTCAACTTGTGCTGCTCCTACTCCATTAGTTACATTTCGTGTAGACATGAATAATGTTACGGATCCATATACAATACCTGAAGTGAATGGTACATTCAATAACTGGTGTGGGAACTGTGCTCCAATGAGCGATGCAAATGGCGATAATGTTTGGGAAATTACTATTCCGCTTCCTGTTGGAACGTATGAATATAAATTCTCTAACGATTTCTGGACTGGACAAGAATCTCTAACTCCTGGAACTTCATGTACCGTTACAGGCGGTGGATACACAAACCGTCTTTTGACAGTTTCTGCGAGCACTTCATTACCTGTAGTATGCTGGAACTCATGTGCGGCTTGTTCATCAGCAACATGGACTTCAGTACAATCTGGAAACTGGGGAGCAATTTCAACTTGGAATCAAGGAACACTTCCTCCAACAGGAGCTGATGTGGTTATTGCAACTGGCGATAACGTTACCATCAATGCAAATACTACTGTAACGAGTGTAAATGTTCAAACAGGTGGGGTCCTTAATCTAAACGCTGACGTTAAAATCACAAATGGTGGAACTATTGCTGGACAAATGGTAGTGAATACAAATAAAGTATTGACATTATCGAGTGGTACATTGAATACACTCAACAGCCATCTTTTGTTAAAATCTGGAGCTAATTTACTTCATGGAGTTGGAACACCTGGTGCTGGAGGAAGTATCGTTGGTACTATTTTCGTTCAACGTCAAGGACATTCTTCGTATGCTCATAATTTCTTCTCTGCACCGGTTAGCAATGGAACGGCCTCTCTTTTAGGTCCTGGTCAACATTATTTTTACAATACACTAAATGGAACTGCAAGCACTGCGGATGATACAAACGAACCAGGTTGGACAACAGCTACTGGTCTAATGAATGTTGGACAAGGTTATGCTGCTGTATATGCTGGACTTGTATCATTTAATGGCCCAGTTAATAACGGAACAATCAATTATGCATTGGCTGCTCCTTCTGCTCCAGCAAGTCATTTTAATTTAATAGGAAATCCGTATCCATCTTCTTTATCTGCAAGTGCATTTCTTGCTCAAAACGGACCAACTGGCTCTAATAGGATTACTGGTTCTCTTTATTTCTGGGACGATGATGCATCGATTGGAGTTGGATATTCTGCAGCTGATTACGCTGTTTGGAATGGTGCTGGTTCTGTTGGTGGTGCAGGAACTACACCGAATGGTTTTATCGGTGTTGGACAAGGATTCTTTGTTGAAGCTCAAAGTTCGAACAACGTTACTTTCTCTAATAGTATGCGTTCTGGATCTCAAGCTCAATTCTTCGACGAATCAAGTATTCAACGTGTTCGTTTGAGTGTAACTTCTGCTGCAGGCGATTATAACGAAACCTTAATTGCATTTATTAATGATGCTACTGAAAGTCGCGATGCGCTTTACGATGCAACTAAATTGCATGGAAATAACCGAATTGCATTTTACTCTATGTTAGGAAACGATGAATTAGCTATTCAAGGCTTACCATCATTGACTAATAACCGTATTGTTCAGCTTGGTTTATCTTCTGTATCTTCCGACTTACATACCATTAACTTGAGTCAATTGGAAAATATTGATGGTAGTGTTGTTGTGTATCTTGAAGATCATGAAACAGGAACAATCACAAATCTTCGTGTTAATTCTTCATACAGCTTCTTGCCGGGTTCAATGAATTTAAATGAGCGTTTCACTGTTCGTTTCACTGCTCCAGTTGTAGTTTCAACAAATGCAGCTACTTGTGACAATGCAAATGGAGACATCAATTTATCAACTGTTTCTTCTGAAGCAATCTCGTATGAATTAGTTAACTCGAATGCAGCTGTTGTCTCACAAGGACAAATAAATAATGGTACTATTTCGATTGTTGGAATCAATGCAGGTGACTATAACCTTAATTTAAATTTCGGTGGAGTTTACTCATTCAGCAAAGCTGTTTCAGTTTCTGGAAGTGCAAATGCTTCAATTGAAGTATCGGATGTTCCAACGATTATCGGAACAAATGAAACTCTTAATATTATTGCTCATAGTAATGGATCAATAGTTTGGTTACTTAACAATCAAGTTATTGGTTTAGGTTCAGCGTTGAACTTCCAATTTACTGAAGCTGGTATTTTCACATTAACTGCTCGTTCAACGCACGGAGCATGTGTTAATGAAGTTAATAATACAATTGCTGTTAACGACTACTCAATTGGTTTCTCTGAAATAGCTAGTCAGAATTTCAATATCGTACCAAATCCAGCTCAGAATGCTTCTTCAATCATCTTCTCTTCGAAACAAGCGAATGAATTTGTGAAAATTCAGATGATTGATGTAACCGGAAAAACTCTTTATTCAAATCAATTGGAAGTGAGTTCCGGGACTCAAGTTAGCCTTCCAATTCAAAATCTTGCAACTGGAATCTACCTAGTATCTGTAAGTGGTGATCACAGTCGCCTAGTTTCACGACTTGTGATTCATTAAATTGGTTTTGAAATTGGTTTTGAGAGAGGGGGCAATTGCTCCCTCTTTTTTTATTTATATCAATGCTCGATTCGTTTATTTTTGACGCTATGAGAAAAACAGCTTGGTATTACACCCCCCTTTTCATTATTGGCCTATTCATATTCCAATCAGCATCAGCTAAAAACACCCTTACTCGAATCGATCCCGCTTTTTGGTGGGTGGGCATGCAAAATCCAAAGGTGGAACTTCTCGTCTTTCATCCCGGAATTGGCCACGGTAATGTGAACATTCACTACCCGGGTGTAATTCTTGAAAAGGTTGAAACTGCCGAAAGTCCAGATTATCTTTACCTAACTTTAAACATAGACAAGAATACACAACCTGGTATTTGTCCAATTATCATTAGTTTGGGGAATAAAAAATTCACCTACCCATACGAACTTCTTCAAAGAAATACCAAGAAAAAAGCCCAAGGTGTAAACACGTCCGATTTCATTTACCTCATCATGCCCGATCGTTTCTCAAACGGAGATTCCAAAAACGATGTAATAGCCGGAATGAATGAAACGGCCTTGAATCGCGATTCGATGTACTACCGACATGGTGGCGATATTCAAGGAATAATGAACCATCTCGATTATTTGCAAAATATTGGTTCAACTTCGCTTTGGTTAAATCCTGTGCAGGAAAACAATGAGATTAAAACTTCCTACCACGGGTATGCAATTACAGATCATTACAAAATAGATCCACGTTTAGGAACAAACAAATTGTATTGCGATTTAGTCGATTCTATGCATGCTCGAGGTATGAAAATGGTCATGGACATTGTCCCAAATCACATAGGAATTCATCATTGGATGTTCAATAATTTACCTTCTAAAGATTATATTCATCATTGGGATACTTTCACTAAAACAAGCTACCGCGCTCCTTCCCTGCTCGATCCTTATGCATCCGAAAATGACCGTAAATTATTTAGCGATGGATGGTTTGATAGACACATGCCCGATTTAAATCAACAAAATCCGCATGTGGCAAAGTACTTAACTCAAAACTATATTTGGTGGATTGAATATGCCGGCGTTGATGACTATCGGATTGATACATATTCGTATCCCGATCAAAAATACATGGCGGAATTATCGGCTGATTTGCATCGCGAGTATCCCAATTTGAACCTCTTTGGAGAAATCTGGGATCATGGTGTTGGTGTTCAATCCTACTTTACCAAAGACTTTAAATCGCGTAACGATTTTAATACCGGTTTAGATGGAGCGGTCGATTTTCAAGTGTATTTTGCATTGGTCGAAGCTCTAACAAAACCATTCGGATGGACCGAAGGCGTTTCGCGTATTTATTATACACTTGCACAAGATTATCTGTATAAAAACCCAAACAACAATGTCACCTTTTTAGATAATCATGACCTAAGTCGCTTTGCATCAATGATTGGAGGCGATATTCGTAAATACAAAATGGGCATTGCCTTTCTTATGACTATGCGAGGAATTCCCTCTGCGTATTATGGAACTGAAATTTTAATGAAAGGGTTTTCCAATCCGGATGGTTTGGTTCGGATTGATTTTCCGGGAGGATGGGCAAGCGATTCTCAAAATAAATTCAAAAATCAAGGACGAAATGATGAGGAGAATGTTGCCTTCGATTATTTCAAAAAGTTAGCAAACTGGCGAAAAAACAATCCGGTGTTGCATTCTGGAAAACTCATGCAGTTTGTTCCTGAAGAGAGCGTTTACACATACT
>JBBALS010000143.1:0-5304 GCA_040402915.1 Flavobacteriales bacterium | reverse complement strand
ACATCCGCTTTTACTTTATCGGAAGATACCATTTGTGCAGGCAGTTCATTCACTATAACCTATTCAGGAGTTGCAAGCAGTCAAGCTAATTATATTTGGAACTTCGATGGAGCAACTGTTCTCTCTGGTTCAGGAGCTGGACCTTATCAATTAACTTGGAATTCGGAAGGTGTTCATTTGCTTTCCCTAATTGTTGAGGTTGATGGAATTTCATCTGCCATTTCCGAGCAGTATATCAGCGTTATAGACATTCCATCGGCATTATTTAGTTTGCCTGATCATGCGTGTGTAGGTTCGGATGTATTGGCAAATTACACTTCCATTACCACGCTTAATGCACAATTTCAATGGGTTGTTGATGGAGCATCCATGAATGATGCAGACCCTTCCAATGTGTTATTGACTTGGAACCAACCCGGAATAAAAAATGTGGTCTTGAATGTTGCAGATGCTATGTGTATTTCGAGTCCTGTAGCTCAAACAATCACCATACATGCAATTCCTCAAGCATCTATTTCACTACCTGATTATAGCTGTAAAAATGCAACGATAGAAGTTAATTACGATGGAGCCCTAAACTCAGGAGCTACTTATTCATGGGGTTTTGGATCGGCAGAAATCATAAGTGGAAGCAATGCAGGTCCATACTCATTGAAGTATAATTCTTTTGGAATTCAGCACATCACATTAACTGTTTCTGCATTTGGCTGCTCTTCTACAATAGCCGACAGCTCAATACTTACGAGAGATTTACCAATTGCCAATACAGGTATTGATACACTCATTTGCTCTGGCGATACCATTCAACTTTTTACACCATTTCAATCAGGATATTCATACAATTGGTTCCCACTTGCTGGCATCAGCAACGATGTCATTTCGAATCCCAATTTCAGTTTAGTTCCTGTGCACAATTATATTGAAAGCTTTGATTATACAGTTACTGTTCAAGATGGCTTTTGTGTGAATTTCGATTTGATTACCCTGAGTATTGCACCAAAGCCAACAGCTGATTTTGTCTTTAGTGGAAATCCTTGCATAGATGCAAGCAGTTTTGACTTTACACCTTCGGGCAGTTTTGATGCGAGTGCCAATTTTTATTGGAACCTCGGTGAGCATGCTTTTACACATCTTCTAACAGACCAAATGCAACGCGGTATTTCATTCGATACGCTTGGACAGCATATTATTTCACTTCAAGTTTCTGAGAATGGATGTGTTAGTGATGTATTTTCTGATACAATAACAGTTTATCCAAATCCAGTTGCTCGATTTACAGCAAGCAATATCAAAGGATGTGTGCCTTTGACTTCTCTTTTTGAAGCCGATTCAACCAATAATGAAAATATTCTTTATGTATGGAGTTTTGGAGATGGTTCAACTGCCTTGGGTGATTCATTGGCGCATACGTATACTGAATCGGGGTATATGAGTGTAACGTTGATTGCAACAAATGAACATGGATGTTCATCTAACTATACTGAACAAAATGCAGTTCAGGTTTTCGAGAAGCCCATTGCCGAATTTAAAACTTATCCTGAAATTGTATTTATAGGAAGCGACGAGTTAACATTAACGAACCTTTCAGAAAATGCACTTCACTCGTATTACATTATTGGTGCAGACACCATTTTAGGCGCAACTACAACGTATAGTTTTTCAGACGAAGGTGTTTATCCAATAACACAGGTAGTTACCAGCGGACTCGGTTGCAGCGATGAAATTACCCACTCAGTAACGGTGGAATTTGGTTCAGAGTATTATGTGCCAAGTGCATTTACACCCAACAATGATGGTAATAACGATGAGTTTAAGATTATAGGATCGGAAGTCAAGGAATTCTCGCTAGTTATCTTCGACCGTTGGGGAAATGAAATTTTTGGAAGCGACGACATCAATACAAGTTGGGATGGAATTGCCTCTAAAAATAATACAATGCCCGAAGGAGTGTATATATATCGTCTTGAAATGCGAAGTAAAACAAACAGAGATATTGTTAAGAGTGGAGCAATTACTTTGTTAAGGTAACAAAAACGCTGTCAGTAAAGTTCGCTGCATCCCAAGGTTAAAACCCTGGGTAAAAAAGACGCAAAAGCTTGGTGCTGCATCCCCGGGTTTAAACCCGGGGTAACAAAAAACGACGCAAAAAGCGTCTTTTTTTTAGAGGTTCCGAGCGGATTTAGCTCACAAAATGTTTGTTTTTTTAAGGTGTTCGTGAATCCGCTTATAGGCATAAACGAAAAAAGACGCCTCATTGGGCGTCTTTGTCTTTTAGAGGTTCCGAGCGGATTTGAACCGCTGTACAAGGTTTTGCAGACCTCTGCCTAACCACTCGGCCACGGAACCATTTTAAAGGGTCACAAAATTAGTAAATAAGGTCATTAATCCAAGAAATTATTCTGTAATTTATTTCTGGATGGAAATCTCGCCGATTAAGCAGTTTGTCAATGGTTTGAAGGCTTTGAAAATTCCAATTCAATGCAAACGCCTTTCAGTTTTCCTGAAATTGGTGGTTGCAACTTGGTTATTTTAACCTTTATGACTTCAATTTGGTCGAAATTTTTCCGAATACTATCAATAATTCGTTGCGCCACATTTTCGAGTAGGGAAGAGGGGATTTCCATCTCGGCTTTCACTAATTTATAAATTTCCACGTAATCGATTGCATCCTCGAGTTTGTCTGAATTGCAAGCAATCGAGTAATCCGTAACAATTTCCAAATCGATGGAAAAGAGCTGCCCATTTTCACGTTCTTCTTGATAAACGCCATGATAGGCAAAGAAATCCATGCCTTCTAAGAGAATTTTTCCCATGAAGTTTGAGTACTTTAATTGAACTTTGTTTTTGTATAATTTAATGCTATGTTGAAGCGAGTAATTACTTCATCTTTACCCAACAAAGAACATACTTCAAACATCGATGGGCCCGCAGATAAACCGGTAATGAGAATTCGGAATGCTTGAAGCACTTGTCCAATCCCAACTCCTTTTTCTTCCAAATACGCTTTCGAGGTGGCTTCCAAAGCAGCGGATGAATAATCATTTGTATTGTTCAAAGCATCTCTCCATCCTTCAATAACTCCTTGGGTTTCAGGTTTCCATTTTTTACCCAACGTTGCATCATCAAAGCTTGAAGGAGCTTCAAAAAAGAACCGCGAATGCTCCAAGAAATCGTTCACGAAATTTGCTCGTTCTTTCACCAAACTAACTACGGTCGTTATATATTCCATCGGGCGATCAAATCCAGCTTCTTTTAATATAGGCATGAATTCATTTGCCAATTCAGCATCGCTCTGTTTTAATAAGTATTGGTGATTGAACCATTTTGCCTTTTCGAAATCGAATTTAGCTCCTGCCTTGCTTACTCTTTCAAGACTAAATTGTTCAACCATTTCTTCTAAGCTGAACATCTCTTGAGTTGTTCCTGGATTCCATCCCAACATGCATAGGAAATTCAATACGGCTTCAGGATAATATCCTTTTTCACGATAGCCGCTCGTTGTATCTCCTGTGTGTGGATCTGCCCAATTTAAAGGAGCAACTGGAAAGCCCAAACGATCGCCATCACGTTTGCTTAATTTTCCGTTTCCATCGGGTTTCAGAATTAATGGCAAATGCGCAAACTGAGGCATCACATCTTCCCAACCTAAATAACGGTATAGCAATACATGCAATGGCGCCGATGGTAACCACTCTTCACCGCGAATAACGTGGGTAATTTTCATTAAATAATCGTCCACCACATTTGCTAAATGGTACGTTGGCATTCCGTCCGATTTAAACAAGACTTTATCGTCCATATTTTGGGTTTGCACAACAATCCACCCGCGAATGATATCGTGAAAACGTACTTCTTCTTGGCGGGGTAACTTCATGCGAATCACATACGGCTCGCCCGCATCCAAACGTCGTTTTACATCATCTTCCGAAAGCGTTACCGAATTCCTCATCGAATTACGAGTAATTGCATTGTATTGTGGCGATGCAACTTTTGCAGCAGTGAGTTTCGCACGCATATCTTCCAATTCCTCGGGCGTGTCGAATGCATAATATGCATGTCCACTTTGAAGCAATTGTTCGGCATATTGACGGTACATTTCCTTGCGTCCGCTTTGGCGATATGGCGCATGCGGCCCACCATGCAGCGGACTCTCACTCGGTTCAATGCCCAGCCAGTTTAACGCTTCCATGATGTATGCTTCGGCACCTGGCACAAAGCGATTTTGATCGGTGTCTTCTATGCGCAAAATAAAATCGCCACCCAATTTATGGGCAAACAAATAATTGTACAAAGCAGTGCGAACTCCACCAATATGAAGGGTTCCAGTAGGACTAGGAGCAAAACGAACACGAACGCGACGATCGGACATATTAACAAGAATTGAGGGCGCGAAATTACACAAATTGCCACAGCAAAAAGCTGAAAATTTAGGTTCTGAGATATTTGTTTTGGGGCTTTCCCTGATTTTCCCTACGGTCAATCAGGGCCACGTGTTCGCCCATACGCGGTATTTGGCTCACCCGTTAAGCCAAGATTCTGCTGTAAGAGAATTGAATTTACTTCGTGGTTTTAGCACCCATTTTAATTCCCATGTTCTCGTACACTTTATCGTTGGGTTCCCAGAGTTCGATTTTGTTGCCTTCAAGATCCATGATGTGGACAAATTTCCCATAGTCGAAAGTTTCAATGGTATCGGTAAGTGTTACGCCTTCTTTCTTTAATTCTGTGACCAAGGCCTCCAAATTCGCAACCCGGTAATTAATCATAAATTCTTTGGTGGAAGGCTCAAAATATTTGGTCTTCTCGTTAAACGGACTCCATTGAGTGAATCCTTTTTGAGTTGAGTCAGCTCCTTGATACCATTCAAAAACAGAGCCGTAGGCATTCACCTCCAAACCCAAATGTTGTTGGTACCATTCTCGCACTTTCTTGGGTTCTTTGCATTTAAAAAAGATTCCGCCAATTCCGGTTACACGTTTTAAATTGGGCTGTTCAATTCTAGATTCTGTGATGAATGACTTTGCCACAAACCCAAAACAAAAGGAAGTAGTAAGCGCAAGAATAAATAGGAATGTTTTTTTCATGAAAAATTTAATAAATTACGAATTACGGATTACAGAATTACGGATTACGAATTACGGATTACGGAATTACGAATTACGGAATTTTCAATTTGTAATTAATCATTCGTAATTCGTAATTGAACATTCGTAATTGACAATTTGTAATTAAATATATTGCACATCAAAATCATTTTCAAATCTTCAAATTTTCAAATCATTTCATCCCCCATGTCTTCCTCTA
>JBBALS010000142.1:0-5315 GCA_040402915.1 Flavobacteriales bacterium | reverse complement strand
TTATCCAAATCGCCAGCTCCTTTGCTTGCAATTGCATCCGCTATTTGTTGATTAAATGCTGCTTCGTAGGTAAATCGTTGCTCGGAATAAAACACCCCAAAAGGACGAGGAAATTGCCCTTCGATTGTTGCATCATCGAAGAAACGAACCAATAAATTAGCTTTTGTACGATCCGTTTCATCATGAATCCATAAATCATCTGCCGAGAAATCATTCAACGAAACAACTCGTGGCGTAAATCCATCTAGGCGAATTCCTTTGTCTTTATCGGCACCGAAAATAAGCGGCAGCCCTTGCTCAACTAACAATGTTGAATTTGCTTTGCTCGACTTCTCCGTAAAGACCTCAAATGCGCCGTCGTTAAACACATTGCAGTTTTGATAAATCTCCACCAAGGATGTTCCTTTGTGAGAGTTTGCACGTTTTAAAATAGTACGCAGATGAATCGGATCGCGGTCCATCGAACGCGCCACAAAAGTTCCATCTGCTCCCATTACCAAGGCCAATGGATTAAATGGATGATCGACCGAACCCATGGGCGTTGATTTTGTGACTTTCCCCAATTCGGAAGTTGGTGAATACTGACCTTTAGTTAAGCCATAAATCTCATTATTGAAGAGCAGAATATTCACGTCAAAATTCCTTCTTAGCAAGTGGATGAAATGGTTTCCTCCGATAGACATCGCATCGCCATCACCTGTAATTATCCAAACACTAAGTTCCGGTCGGGTTGCCTTTAATCCCGAAGCAATAGCCGTTGCACGACCATGAATAGAATGCATGCCATACGTTTCCATGTAATACGGAAAACGAGAAGAGCAGCCTATTCCTGAAATGAAAACAATTTCTTCGCGCTTCAATCCCAATTCGGGAAGCACAGTTTGCACTTGTTTTAAAATGGAATAATCGCCACAACCCGGACACCAACGAATGTCTTGGTCGGTTACTAATTCTTTAGAAGTGAATGCCTGTGGGGCTGTATCTGAATCGATCGTACTCATATCAAGCAAGACTAATAATTTTTTTATAAAGCTCTTCTGATGAAAACGGAATACCCTTGATTTTATTAAACCCTTCGGCAGGTAATAAATATTTGTCGCGAAGAATTCGAACCAACTGCCCGTTATTTATTTCGGGAACCAAAATATGGTCATAATTTTTCATCAATTCGCCTAAGTTTTTAGGTAGCGGACTGATATACCTCACATGAGCATGAGCAACTCTGTAACCATCTTCCAAAGCACGCTTAACGGCAGTCTTAATTGAGCCATAGGTTGAGCCCCATCCAACAATAAGCAATTTTCCCTTATCGGGTCCATTATCTAGTGTTTGCAAAGGAATAAAATCCGCTATTTTCTCCACTTTCTCCGCGCGAAGTTTTACCATAAACTCGTGGTTGTCTGGATCGTAGCTAATGTTTCCTGTTTCGTGTTCTTTTTCCAATCCACCAATTCGATGCTCCAAACCTTTAACACCAGGAACCGCCCACTTTCTTGCTAATTTTTCGTCGCGTTTGTATGGAAGGAACTTACCATCTGCATCCGCTTCTGTGGCAAAATTGGGTTTGATTTCAGGTAGGTCGGAAGCATTAGGAAATCTCCATGGTTCTGCGCCATTTGCTAAATAACCATCGCTCAGAAAAAACACCGGCGTGCTATGCTCAATTGCTATGCGGCAGGCTTCGTAAACAGCATAAAAACAATCGGAAGGAGTTTGTGCTGCAATAACAGGAAGAGGCGCCTCGCCATTTCTTCCATAAACCGCTTGTAATAAATCGGCCTGCTCCGTTTTGGTTGGCAATCCGGTTGATGGACCACCACGTTGAACATTGATAATGACCAATGGAAGTTCAAGCATAATTGCTAAACCAATGGCTTCTGTTTTAAGTGCGATTCCAGGTCCAGATGATGTTGTAATTGCAAGTGATCCGCCGAAAGCGGCGCCAATTGCAGATGTAATTGCGGCAATTTCATCTTCCGCCTGAAACGTTCGAACACCAAAGTTTTTATATTTCGATAATTCGTGCAAAATATCCGAGGCAGGAGTAATTGGATACGAACCCAAATACAATCCAAGTCCCGATTTTTGAGCAGCCGCAATTAATCCAATAGCTGTAGCCGGATTCCCATTAATATTTCGGTAAACACCGGGTTTAATACTTGCTGGCTTAACCTGAACCCGTTGCATAAAGGTTTCGCTGGTTTCACCGTAAAAATATCCCGCCTTTAACGTTTTGATATTTGCCTCAACGATTTCGGGACGTTTCGCGAATTTCTGTTCAAGGAACTTAATGGTGTGCTCGAGTGGACGATTGTATATCCAGTAAATAAAACCCAACACAAACATGTTCTTGGTTCGATCTATTTCCTTTGTTCCCAAACCGCTGCCTTCCAACGTTGCCTTCGTCATTTTGGTGACATCAAGCGTAAAGAGTTTGAAGCTATCGAGGGAACCATCTTCCAAAGGATTTACTCCATCGGGATATTTGGCAAGTCTCAAGTTCTTAGTGTCGAAACCTTCGGAATTTGCGATAATCATCCCACCAGACTTCAGTTGTTTAATATTGGCTTTTAACGCAGCTGCATTCATTACAACCAAAAGATCGCAATGATCGCCAGGAGTGTAAATTTCTTCGGAACCAAATTTTATTTGAAAGCCAGACACTCCCGCCAATGTGCCTTGTGGAGCGCGAATTTCAGCTGGAAAATTAGGAAATGTACTAACGTCATTTCCAAAAAGGGCGGTAGTTGTGGTGAATTGATCACCTGTAAGTTGGATTCCATCGCCAGAATCACCCGCAAATAAAATCGTTGCGTCGATTGCGATGAGTGAGTTGTTTTCCATTGCAGAATAAAACAGAAAGGCCTGTAAAATGTTGCACAAATGTAGACAAAATGATTCGCCATTTCTTTTCGAATGTGTCAAAAGATTGAACTCTGACATTACCTTTGGCAAACAATTTCTTGCTTCTCTAATCTAATTTATCATTTTTAAAAATGGAATACCGTCGTTTAGGCCGCTCTGGTCTTCAAGTGTCTGCACTATCAGTGGGTTCTTGGCTCACCTTTGGAAAACAAATTACGGACGATGTAGCCGAAGACCTTATGGTTACTGCTTATGAAAACGGTGTAAATTTTTTCGATAATGCAGAAATTTATGCGCGCGGGAAAAGTGAAATTGTCATGGGAAACATTCTAAAAAAACAAGGTTGGAATAGAGATACCTATGTTGTTTCAAGTAAAGTGTTTTGGGGTGGAGATAAACCCAATCAAACGGGACTTTCCAGAAAACATATTTTTGAAGGATGTCACGCAGCATTAAAGCGCTTTCAACTCGATTATTTGGATCTTTATTTTTGTCACCGTGCCGATCCCAATACCCCAATGGAAGAAACCGTTTGGGCAATGAACGACCTCATCCGACAAGGGAAAATTTTGTATTGGGGGACATCCGAATGGAGCGCCCAGCAAATTATGGAAGCGATTCTAATTGCCCGACGCGATCACCTTGTGCCTCCATCAATGGAACAACCTCAGTATAACTTGTTGCATCGTGGAAGATTTGAATTGGAGTACAGCCGGATTTTTTCTGAAATGGGCTATGGTTCTACCATTTGGTCGCCGCTTGCATCAGGAATTTTATCGGGGAAATACAATGATGGATTTCCAGAAGGAACACGCCTAGGAATGCAAGGAATGGAATGGCTCCGCGATAAAATGCACACCGAAGAAAATCTAATTGTAGCACGGAAATTAACTGCCCTTGCGAATGATTTAGGAACGACACTGCCCTCATTATCAATTGCATGGTGCTTAAAAAATCCAAACGTTAGTTCGGTGATTCTTGGCGCATCTACAACGGCGCACCTAACTGCCAATTTCAAAGCATTCGAAACATTGGCATTATTAACAGATGACGTTATTCAAGCAATTGAAGTTATTGTAAATAACAAACCCATCCAAGCCGGCTTTTAAAGGGCTTGATTATAAGGTGCATAATTAATATTATCTATATTTGTTTCAATCAAAAAATAAATCGCGTGAAAAAATATTTATTTATCAGTTTTTTTCTACTCTCTATTTGTGGAACAATCCATCAAGCAAATGGGCAATGTTCTACACCATTAATTCCGGTTAATATCATTATCAACCCGGATACTTATCCCCAAGAAATAACTTGGAGTTTGACAAATTCAGGGGTAACTATTGCTTCAGGAACTTCTGCGGGCGCATCGGTTTGTGTTACACCCGAGTCTTGTTTGTCATTTCAAATTAACGATTCCGCTGGCGATGGTATTTGCTGTGGCTACGGAACGGGATCTTACTATATTACTCTAAATGGCGATACCATTGCAACGGGTGGAAATTATGGGTCGGGACAAACTGTTCAATTTAACTGCCCTCCGGGTGGAGATTGCATTTCGGCAATACCGGCTATTGAAGGTTCACAAATTGCCCCACAAAGAAACACGTGGTACTCGTTTACCCCCGATTCTTCTGGAATGTATTTCGTTTCTACATGTGCAGGAAACACCTGTGATACTAAATTATGGGTGTACGATCATTGCGCAGGTTTACTTGTAACCTCTGGTAATGAGGGGACTATTTATTACGACGACAACTCAGGAGGTTGCGGACAATTAGCACGTATCAATGCTTTAATGCAGGCTGGTCAAACGTATTACATTCGCATTGGTGATGCTCAACAAAGTTGCCTTGGAGAAATTAATTGGAGTCTAACATACAATGGCCCTGTGGTTGGTTGCATGGATCCAACATCGTGTAATTACAATCCAATTGCAACTGTTCCTGGTGTTTGTTATCAAGATGGCGACCCGAATTGCCCCGATGGACGACCCGATTTAATTGTCGTAGAAAACACTATAAAAACATCTATTTACCTTTCAACAATTGAAGCGGCAACGTGCTCGGTTGTTGAAGGTTGTCTTACAGGATACGGCACACGCGATTTAATTCGATTTACTACACACATTAAAAACATTGGGACCGCCGATTATTTTATTGGGAATGCTAGTACTCAGCCAGCTCAGTTTTCTACAGGAAATTGTCATGGTCACGCCCATTATAGCGGATATGCCGAATACATTATGTACAATGAAGCAGGAACGGCAATTCCAGTGGGCTTTAAAAATGGATTTTGTGTTTTAGATCTTGAATGCGGCGATGGCGGGACAGCCCAATATGGCTGTGGAAATATGGGTATTTCCCGTCAATGTGGAGATATTTACAGCTCTGGTTTGGATTGCCAATGGATGGATATTACCGAAATTGACACGGGTCGCTATACCATGATTG
>JBBALS010000141.1:0-5321 GCA_040402915.1 Flavobacteriales bacterium | reverse complement strand
ATCATCTAAGGAAACAGCATCATTCGAACGTTCTCTTAACTGGGAATCAATTAAAAAGGCGATCAAACTTCCTTCTACATAAATGGACGTTTTTCGATGCGGAATTCCTGGAACATAACCATCGAGCCAAGTATCGAAGGAGGCTTCCGAAACGGGCTGATTAAAGCGGCCATAGCTTGTGAAATGTCGTTTAAGCTTATCGTTTAAGGTGTTCAAATAGCGCTTAGTGTCAAATACTCCTGAACGTAATAAAAACTGGTCGCCGTACCAGGTTGTAATGCCCTCGTAAACCCAACCCAAGCGACTATAATTTTCTCCAGTGAAATCGTAAGGAGCCATTTCCGAAGGGCGAATGGTTTTTACATTCCATGCATGAAAAAGTTCGTGTGAACTCACACCCAAGAGCTCATCGTAAAATTCACTTTTGAAAACCTTGTTTCCAGGTCCTAAAGCACAAACGGTGCTGTATTTATGTTCAACCCCATGATAAAATGCGGTTGGCAAAATCTGAAAATAGAAATGGAAGTGTTTTCCAGGTAAAGCACCCATTGTTTCGAGTTGCTCCCTGCAGAAACGGCTGAAGTCCTTATCTAATAGCTCCCAATCGGGTTCAATGTCACCCATAAACCAGAGATGGAAAATATGGTCCGCCACATTTATTTCTCGGTGAAGTAAATTTGCTGATGAAATAAAAGGGGTATCCGCCAGACGATCGAAATTATCAAATACGAAGCAGTTCTTATTTTCAGTTGAATTGATGTCGATGGCAATTTGATAATCATCAGGGAGATGAAGTTCTAACTTACAAGATTCATTTATTCTTTCGGGAATGAAAACGCAACAATTCACCGGATTTACATACAACTGCTCATGATCCAAATAACTGGAGCCGGCATTTAAATCAACAGCGTAATACGAATAGATTACGTGAAATTCATTGCAATTTCCAGCTTCAATACTCCAAAGATCTTTCGTTAATTTCTCAAATGGAAGTATATTCCCATTCGTGTCCTCCACTCGAAAGCTGCGGATGTTTTTCGCGAAGTTCCCTAATTCATAGCGGCCAGGTCGCCAAGAAGGAAGCTGAACATTTACTTTTTCCTGCGAATTGTTTTGAACGATAAACCGTATGTCGATGAGTTGGGTTCCCGAATTTTTCCAGCCAATATGATAATGAAGTTGAGCCATGTTTATTTTTTTAATGGAATAGGAATCGGATTTCCAGATGTCGCATTTGGAAATGGAATGTTCAACATCCAGCTAATTGTTGGAGCAATATCTTCGATAAAATACGGAAGTGCACTTTCGCCACGTTCAATTTTCCAACCATACCAAAGCATCGGTACACGTGTGTCGTAATTGTAAGGTGAACCATGAGTTGTTCCTGTTTGGTGGTATTCCATCCAATTGGGTTCGAGTGTAATGATTACATTTCCAGAACGTTTCGGGTGAAATCCTTTTTGAATAAAATGATTTGTTCCATTTGCAAACTCGTTTCGACGTAAGTCGCTGGAAGTAATAGCACTATGAATTCCTTTCACACTGAGGAACCAATCGGCAACGAGTAATTCAGTTTCCGAAATATTGGTTCCATTCGCTTTCAATGCAGACTCATTCAAATAAACCTGATCGTTGAAAATGCCGATGATATTACTGTCGATTCCGGTTTGTGTCTTTAACCACGTTTTCAATTCACTTTCAACGGGCGCGTAATTCATGTATCCGCCAGGTGCACGAAGATCCATTAAATACGATGGAACGGTTGCTCCACCATGGTCTGCACTAAGAAACACAAGCAGATTTTCTTTACCGATAACTGCTTCAAGTGAATCGAGCAAGATTTTTAAATCGGCATCTAGGCGTAAATAAACATCTTCGGTTTCAACGGCGTCTGTCCCAAATTGATGTCCTACATAATCAGTCGATGAAAAACTCACACACAACATGTCTGTATTAGTTCCCTGTCCGAGTTTTTCGTTTTTAATTAGTTCGAGAGCGAAATCATTGGTAAACGTATTACCAAATGGGGTAGAGCGGATGAGATTTTGTCCGCCGTTTTCACCCATGAGTTTCTTTAAATCGTATGGAAAAGTAACTGATTTACTTCCTTTAAATGGCGTTTCGTAGGGCGTTTGATCAGCTAAACTTTCAGTGTATTGTTCAATGGGAAGCAATGGATTCCAATTTTGATTTAAATAGGTTATTGCTTTTTGTTGTTTGTTGAATCGAGTAATCCAATCGGGAAGGGTGTTTCCATAAAAACTGCTGCTCACCCAATTGCCACTTTCTCCATCAAACCAATAGGCCCCATTGGCAATATGTCCAGCGGGTAAAATGGCTGCTCTATCTTTTAAGGCAATTCCATAAACCCGCGACTTTAACATCGATGCAACGCGCAGTTCATCGCCAACGGTGGTACTTAGTAAATTACGTGGCGACATTTGTCCCACCTTCTCCGTTGAACTTCCGACAGTTTTTACTGATTTATCATCAGTGCAATAAATGCCGCTATTTGTTTCGCGATTAAACCAATCGTTCGATATAATTCCATGACGATCTGGAGTTGTACCAGGGTAAATGGATGAATGTCCAGGACCTGTATAGGTTGGAACATAATTGTATTGCAAGTTTTTGAATTGGTATCCTTCATTCACCAATTTATTAAAACCGCCATCACCGAATTTATTCCAATATTTATAGAGGTAATCGAAACGCATTTGATCTACCACAATTCCTACAACCAACTTAGGTGGCTTGGGGTTTTGTGCAAAAAGTATATTCGTAAAAACAATGAATAGGGAGAATAGTAGTTTGCGCATCGCTCAATTTCTTGGCGTAAAAATAAGGATTTGTATGGGATGAGATTGATTAAACTCATCAATCAGAATTAATGAAATAAAATTATCGATATGCATCAAATTCCTGAATGATATCCTGCTATATGTTTAGAAAATGTTTCAATACATTTGGTTTTTGAAATGAAATCCACCTCCCAGAATATGAATAGAATCATTTTGCTTTTTCTTCTAATATCGTTTGAGTCAATTGCTCAACACTACCAATACATTCCAAATGGAAGTTCAATTAATTTAAAGGGAATTCAGAAATCTTTCAGTGATTATAAAGATACAGTGAACTTGAAAGATGTGAAGTATTGGAAATATATGAAACGTTGGGAGCAAGAAATGAGCATGCATTGTAATGGTAATGGTGAATTAGGAAGTGCCCAGGAGTTACAACAATACTTGAAGAATCGTTCAGAAATTCAAAATTTCAGTCGGTCATTTAGTGCATCTTGGTTTCCGGTTGGACCGAATTATGTGCCCGAAAATTATACGGGATACCTTGAGAATGGAATTGGACGAATCAATTGCATTGCTTTTCATCCAACAAATCCCGATGTTTTTTATGTAGGTGTGGCGCAAGGTGGTTTATGGAAAACGAGTAATGGCGGAACTTCTTGGATGCCTTTAACCGATCAACTTCCTATTACACGTGTAAGTGACATTGCGATAAATCCTAACAATCCTGATGAAATCTATATTTCATTATGCGATTTTGAATATGTGGGAATTGGTTTGGAGCTCGACAATCGAAAACGTTTTCCGCATTATGGCTTAGGTGTTTATAAATCGCTTGATGGTGGAATTACATGGAATCCAACAGCATTGGAATTTGATCTTGTTCAACGCGATGCTTCCTTAATTCGCAAAATCATCATCAATCCAACCAACACAAACGAAGTGCTTGCTTGCGGTGTTGGGGGAGTTTTTCGTTCGGTTGATGCTGGTGCATCGTGGACAACCACGCTCGATACATTGAGTTGGGATTTGGTTCAACATCCTACAACCCCAAATGTTTTATTTCTTGCAACAGGTTGGATAAACTCAGCTCAAACAGGTTATGCAGGAATTTATAAATCGACCAATTTTGGTCAAACATGGCAAATTTTACCAACAGGGATTCCTTCAACTGGGGAAGTGCAACGTGTAAAAATTGCTATTTCGGAAAGTAATCCTGCCATTATGTATGCAGCAACAGTGAATGTTTCTAGCGGTTTGTATGGAATTTATAAATCAATCAATTCCGGGAATAGCTGGTCACTTCATTACACGGATCTTAATTTATTGGAAGCGTTTGAAGGAACAGGCACCGGTGGACAAGGAACCTACGATTTGGCTTTTCATGTTGATCGAGCAAACGCATCGAAAGTTTACATTGGAGGTGTTAATCTGTGGATGTCGGAAGATGGTGCTTCAACATTTAATCCGGTAAGTCATTGGACAACCAGTTATGGACCAACAATTCATGCCGACATGCATCAAATGACTCAAAGTCCGCTTACCAACGAGTATTTTATGTGCAACGATGGAGGTGTTTACAAAACAGACTTTATCCAAAGTGAAACCTGGGACAATATCAATGCTGGAAGTACTTGGCCAACTGTTTGGCAAAATCTGAGTAATGGCATGCAGATAACATCATTATACAGATTGAGTTCATCGAAAAGTGCCGACGATCGAGTTATTGCAGGAGCTCAAGACAATTCGAGTGTGTATTATGATGGAACTTCTTGGAAAGCTGTTTTTGGTGGCGATGGAATGGATAATTATTTAAGTCCGCTCGATCCTCAACTAGTTATAGGTTCTAGTCAGTATGGAAATTTCTATTATTCAACAGATGGCGGACAGTTTAGTGTTTTTAGTTCGCCCGCAAATGTGAATGGGGAAGAAGCCGAATGGACGACTCCATTGGAAGGATGTTATGTTTCACCGAATACATTGTATGCAGGATTTCAACAAGTGAGTTCGAGTTACGACGAAGGACTTTCTTGGAATGTGAATGGGAATTTGAATAGCACTGGCGCTCCCATGACGGCCTTAGCTGTTTCTCCGCAAACCTGCGATGTTGTGTGTGCTTTGAGTCGTATAAATTATTTCAATGGATATCCATCGCGTTTTTATTATTCGAACGATGCGGCCTCAACTTGGTCGGAAAGAACAGCTGGATTACCCGATTCACTGTATTTATCATCGGTTGCGATAAATCCATTAAACTCGAACGAAGTCGTTGTTTCTGTATCTGGTTTTAGTGCAGGTTTAAAAGTTTTTAAATCGACCAATGCAGGAAACTCTTGGCAGAATATCAGTTTGAATTTGGGGAATTTCCCAGTAAATATGTTGAAATATCTTCCGAATTCGAATACGATTCTTGCCGCAACAGATGCTGGTTTGTTTATGCTTCCCGAGGGACAATCAACTTGGGTTGATCAAAGCAATGGACTTCCAAATGTGATTGTTTCGGATATCGAAATCAACGAA
>JBBALS010000140.1:0-5328 GCA_040402915.1 Flavobacteriales bacterium | reverse complement strand
CGAATTAAGCGAACATTCTCAAATTAATACCCAAGCCAATATGTATGTTTGGGGATCAGAAAAACGCCCGAAATTTCAAATTAAAGCCCAAGGTAATAGCATTGAATTATTTCAGAATGACATATTTTTAGGAAGTTTGAAGCAAGTTGTATGTAATTCGATGGATAGTTTTTCCATATTAATGAAACCCATTCATCCCAATTATAAAGGCAACAAATATTCAGGCGAATTGCGAATTAGTTCCGTAAATGGCACTTTGAAAATAATTAATTATGTCAATGAAACAGATTATTTAACAGGTGTTTTACGCGGCGAAGTTGGTTACGATAAATTTAATGCTCTTTACGAAGTTCATGCAATTTTATCTCGAACGTATGCTCGTTTTTACAAGGATAGACACCGTTCAGAAGGATTTGAATTATGCGACCAAACGCATTGTCAAGTTTTTAAAGGATACTACGATTATAAGCCATATCAACAAGCCATTCTGTCTACCAAAAACTTAGTAGTAATCGATAGTGTGAAAGGCGATTTAGCCGAATTGTTATTCCATTCCAACTGCGGAGGACAAACATGTGCATCTGAAGATGTTTGGAAATCGACGTTGACATATTGCCGGAGTATACGTGATACATTTTGCTTGAGTAGTCAACAAGCTATCTGGCAGAATCAGATTTCCTTGGATGTTTTTTGTAATAAACTCAATATTGGAATGCCGATTGATTCGACAGCAAAAAATTTATTGCGTGACGCTATTTGCAGCTTTTCACTCAATCGTCCTGAAATGCTGAATATTGGAAATAAGAAATTCAAGACAACTGAATTACGATCGAGACTGAATTTAAAATCGGCTTGGTTCGATTGGGAATGCAAAGGCGATAGTGTTTATTTGTTTGGAAGGGGTTTTGGTCATGGTGTTGGAATGTGTCAAGAAGGAGCCATTCGGATGTCTGAGCTTGGCTATTCCCCAAGTCAAATAATTAAACATTATTACAGAAATGCTATCATTGCTAAAAGAGAGTGAATTCGAAAAGCAATTTTTAATTCAAAAAACGAAATCCAAATATTTAATTTATCTGTATTTATTTATTGCATTCGAAATCTAGTTTAACACTTAATTTGCATGTGTTTCAGATCTCGTATTATTTAATAAAACAACATTTATAATTCGTCGAATTTCATGGAATTATTCATCGTAATGAATTGATATATAAATTTTTGAAGAGAAATTGCCTTCATTAATTATATATATATTAAAATGAGACGTAAAATTGCAATTAATAATTCTGATAATTTAAGTTAATCTGATTTTAAAAATCGTATTATCAGTGCTTTGAAAAATAAATAATCTTCTTATTTTAAATAAATCAATAAAATATATGCATTGTATTAAAAAAATAAAATACATTTGTAAAAATAATTAAAAAACAAACATGGCAAAAAACATCGAATTCTCTGCTGAGGAAATGTCTGAACTTCACGCATTTTACACCATGGAAATGGAAAAAGCGGAGTTAAGATTAAAAGCAATAAAATCAATTATTGCAAAAATTGGAAGCGCTCCTTTAAAAAGAGGACCTAAACCATCTGTTCAAAAACAACTAAATAATGATGTTGCTTCAGAATTAGTTGAATTAAGCAAAACAAAAGTTGCTGGTCGTAAACCAGGACGTCCGGCTAAAGCTAAATCAATTAGCACTGAGCCTAAAATTGCGAAACGTCTAGGTCGTCCTGCTAAAGTAAAATCTGATATTGTTACTTTAGATTTAATTACTAATGCAGAAGTTATAACAGTTCCGAAAAAACGTGGACCAAAGCCCGGTTCAAAATACAAAAAATCTGCAGCTAAAAAAATACGAGTTTCGAAAACTCCGAAAGCAGCAACAGCAAAAGTTGAAACTAATCAACCTGTTGCAGTTAAATCATCTACATCTATATTAAACGCTCAGGATTCTCCAAAAAAACGCGGTCCAAAGCCAGGTTCGAAATACAAAAAATCGGCTGCTAAAAAAACACGAGTTTCTAAAACTCCCAAAGTGAAATTGGCTAAAATCGAAAATATTAAATCGGTTTCTGTTGAATCAACTGCGGCAATTTTAAATGCTACAGTTTCTCCTAAAAAACGAGGACCAAAACCGGGTGCGAAGTACAATAAAAGAACTGTTGAAGAAAAACCATTAACCGAAAAAAAAATAGATTCAACGTTAGTGAAAACTAACATCAAAAAATCGGTTTCGAAAAAATCTGAGTCTTCTAAAACTCCGAAAATAGCTAAGAAAGTAATTGCTGTTAAATCTCCGAAAACAGTTTCTGATATTGTTGAATCAAAGCCTACTTTAATAAATAATGAAATTAAAGCGCTTAAATTATCTGTTGCTAAACTCAATAAGCCCAAAGAAGTTAAAGTTGCGAAAGTGGCAAAAGCTGTTGTGGTAAAATCAACTGCAGTTAAAGTAAATAATTCAGCAAAAAAATCTCCAGTTGTTAAAGTAAAATCTCCTGTGAAAGTTGTTGCCAAGGTTGAAACAAAAGAGCCACAAGCATAATTAATAATGTTATTATTCAAACGGCAGTTTCTTAGTTTAGAGACTGCCGTTTTTTTATTCACCATTGTTGTTTATTAATTCAATCAAAACAGTATTGTAGATACACTATTACTGCTGTACTTTTGCAAAATGAACTTTCAAATAGAACCAGCTTGCCCCTCAGATATTCCTGAAGTCCTTTCTCTCATAAAGCAATTGGCTTTGTATGAAAAAGAACCCGATGAAGTTACTGTTACCCAAGAAATTCTCCTGCGAGATGGTTTTGGGGAGCACAAAATCTTTGATTGTTTTGTTGCACGTTCCACCGAAAATGCCATTTTAGGTATGGCGCTTTATTATACAAAATACTCAACTTGGAAAGGTCGTTGTATCTATTTAGAAGATATTATTGTAGATCAAGAATTTCGAGGCAATGGAATTGGTAAAGAATTGTTTCGTTCGGTGTATCACACTGCCCGAACCTCTCAAGCTGGCCGGCTCGAATGGCAAGTCTTAGATTGGAATGAACCCGCAATTGGTTTTTACAAGAGATTTAAAGCGCATTTCGATTCCGAATGGATTAATTGCAAGTTTACCTACGAACAAATGCAACAAATAAGCGCGGAGCAACTATGAAGGTGTTTAAATTTGGTGGTGCTTCAATTGTTGATGCTCAAGGCGTAAGAAATGTTGCAGATATTATTCACCGAAATACAACAGAATCAATGTGTATTGTTGTTTCGGCAATGGGTAAAACCACGAATGCTTTGGAAGAAATTGTTTATGCATATTTCAATAAAACAGGAAAAGCGTCTCAGCTATTAGAAACACTTAAACAAAAACACCTTGAATTATTGCGTGAATTATTCCCAAACGAACGCAATCAAGTAGAAGATGATCTTGAGGATATTTTTGCTGAACTTTATTGGGCAATCGAGGAAACTCAAATTAAATCGTATGATTACGAATACGATCAAATTGTTTCGCAAGGTGAATTTATTTCCACACGCATTGTTTCGGCATTTTTAAATGCATCGCAAATTAAAACACAGTGGCTTGACGCACGCGATATAATTCGAACCGATAATACCTACCGAGAAGGTCAGGTTGATTGGTTGTTTACTCAGCAAGCGGTAGATAATTTAATTGCGAATCAAGTAAGTTCTCAGTCGCCCCAATTTTTTCTTACCCAAGGATTTATAGGAGGAACATCCGAAAATTACACTACTACTTTAGGGCGGGAAGGTTCCGATTATTCTGCTGCAATTTTGGCTTATTGCCTAAATGCAAATGATGTTACTATTTGGAAAGATGTACCCGGTGTATTAAATGCCGATCCACGCCATTTTCCTCTAGCGCAATTACTACCGGCATTATCGTATTACGATGCAATTGAATTGGCTTATTATGGTGCTACAGTTATTCATCCGAAAACAATTAAACCCTTGCAAAACAAAAACATTCCTTTGTATGTAAAGTCATTCGTGAATATTGAAGCGCCCGGTACGTGTATTAAAGAAGATGAATTAAGACAAGAAATCCCAACCTATATTTTCAAAAAGCAACAAATTCTAGTTTCGGTTTCTCCACGCGATTTTTCATTTATTTTGGAGGAAAATCTTAGAGATCTGTTCGAACTTTTTTCTCAAAACAGGGCGCATGTTAACCTTATGCAGAATTCAGCATTGAGTTTTTCAGTATGCTTAACCATTGATCAAACTCGATTAGTTTCACTGATAAAAGAACTCGATAAAAAATACAAAGTGAAATACAACGAACAATGCGAACTTATTACTATTCGAAATTATTCGGATGATCTAGCCAATCAATTAATTGGTAATCGTCCCGTTTTGCTGGAACAAAAAAGTAGGCATACGCTTCAAGTTGTGCTTAAAGAACTTCAAAACAACTAATTCAAATTATTATGTCAAAAGGTTTTTTCATTTACAATGCACTTATAATTAATGAGGATAAGCGTTTTATTGGATGCCTAAAAACACGCGGGGAGTTTATTGAAGATGTGTATGAAGGAGCAAAAAAAGATGACGAAGATTTAACAGGTTATACTAGCATCGATGCTCAAGGTTTTTATTTAATTCCAGGCGCAATCGACGATCAAGTGCATTTTCGTGAACCCGGTTTAACTTGGAAAGGTGATTTGTATACCGAACCCAAAGCAGCTGTTGCAGGCGGTGTTACAAGTTTTATGGAAATGCCCAATACGGTTCCGGGTGCTGTTACGCTCGATTTATTGGAAGATAAATACAGTACAGCATCTGAAAAATCCTTGGCGAATTATAGTTTCTATATGGGAACATCCAATTCAAATTTGGAGCAGTTACTTGCAATTAATCCAACGAATGTTTGTGGTGTTAAAATATTTATGGGTTCGAGCACCGGAGATATGTTGGTTGATAATACGGAAACACTTCAATCTATATTTAAGGAAGTGAAAATGCTTATTGCCTTGCATTGTGAAGATGATAATTTAATTAAAGAAAACCTTATTCAAGCCCGTGCAAAGTTTGGTGAAAACATTCCATTTTCTCAACACCATCTGATTCGTTCCGAAGAAGCGTGTTATCGATCGTCTTCCAGAGCAATAGAGCTTGCAACACTTTACAATACACGCTTGCATATTTTACATATTTCCACTGCAAGAGAACTCGAATTATTTCGAAACGATATTCCATCTTCCCAAAAACAAATTACCTCTGAAGCCTGTGTACATCATTTGTGGTTTACAGATGAAGATTATACATCAAAGGGTTCATTCATCAAATGGAATCCAGCAATTAAAACA
>JBBALS010000139.1:4725-5337 GCA_040402915.1 Flavobacteriales bacterium | reverse complement strand
TCAAATTTTCAAATTTTCAAATCATCCATGAAAGGCCTCGTCATTCGATCTACAGGAAGTTTTTGTACGGTAAAAACCGAAGATGGCGAAGTGCGTGAGTGCAAAGTGCGGGGTATTTTTAGAACCAAAGGATTACGAACCACCAACCCCATTGCTGTTGGAGATCGCGTTACAGTGGAAACTTCGGCAGCTGGGAATGATTCGTATTATATGATTAATGAGATTGAACCACGCGATAATTATATCATTCGACGTTCGATAAACTTAAGTAAGGAAGCACATATTTTGGCGGCCAATGTGGACCAAGCATTTATTGTTGCAACCATTTCCTCACCAAGAACTTCCTTGGGTTTTATTGATCGCATGTTGATTAATTGCGAAGCGTATCAAATTCAGGCAACCATTGTGGTGAATAAATGTGATTTGTATACGGAAGATTCAGACTTAGATAAACTCGCTGAATTACAAGACATCTATTCTCAAGCAGGGTATGACGTACTTTTAATTTCAGCAGAAACAGGTTTTCAAGTAGATTTACTTCGCAAGAAAATGGAAGGAAAAATCAATTTGTTTATTGGACATTCAGGGGTTGGGAAATCAACCTTAGTGAAT
>JBBALS010000139.1:0-4715 GCA_040402915.1 Flavobacteriales bacterium | reverse complement strand
TAACCAAAAATTTGGAAGTCATGAAACTTCGAAAATCCCAATCTCAAACTAAAAACAGGCGAAATTTCAGTTGTTCACAGCAAAGGGAAACATACTACAACATTTGCCGAGTTGTTCGAACTTTGGGAAAACACGTGGATTATTGACACACCCGGCGTGAAGGAATTTGGCATTGTGGATATGAAGAAAGAAGAAATTGGCGACTATTTCCCTGAAATAAAAAGACTTTCCGAACATTGTCGCTTTGGTAATTGCATCCATGAAAATGAACCAGGCTGTGCAGTTAAAGAAGCCGCAGAACATGGCGATTTTGCTGCCGAACGATACAACTCCTATTTGGGCTTACTCCACTCTGAAGAATTAAATAAAGAATCCTGGGATTAATTATGCGGGTTGTTGTTCAACGTGTTTCGACTGCTTCTGTTAGTATTGAAGACGAAGTTTATTCTAAAATAAGGCATGGTTTACTCGTGCTTGTTGGCATAGAAGAGCTCGATACCATTGAGGACATTGTTTGGTTATCGGCAAAAATTGTGAACACGCGTATCTTCTCAGATGATCATGGAATGATGAATAAATCGGTGGCTGATGTTTTCGGGGAAATTCTCGTAGTTAGTCAGTTTACTCTATTTGCTAACACGAAGAAAGGCAACCGACCATCCTTTATCCGTGCCGCCAAACCCGAATTTGCATCAAAACTCTATGAGATTTTTTGCGCTCAAATTTCTCAGGAACTGAGTAGGCCTGTTAAAACCGGAGTATTTGGTGCAGATATGCAGGTATCTCTAATAAATGATGGGCCCGTTACCATATTAATTGATAGCAAACACCGAGAATAATTCAATTTGTTGAATCCTTTTTTATCAATTTAATGGAACCTTAAGAGTATTATCATCTTACTGTTTAATCGAAAAAGGATACCGAGTTTCTCCGAATTGCATTTTAAGTAAATCGACTACTTAGCGCAAGTATTTTAAGTTTATAATCTAGAATAAGCCCATAATTCAAATAACATAATCATTATTTAATCTAAAGCTGTCAATTGGTTTGAATTAATGTTTAAGTATTTACTCCAGGTTAATTTTTCAAATTAACAAGAATTAGCACAGGATTTATTTAAAAAAACTAAAAATGTAAAATTAATTTACGATGTTTGTTTAACATTGAATGGAATAATAATTCATGATTAATTATTCTATGTATTATTTACCTCCGGCGTTTGTGATGGTTCGTCGGAGGTTTTTTTATTCCGTATACTTATCTAATAGATATATCATTGCTGCAATAGATGCGGCTCCTAATTCGAGTTCTCGCTTATTTATTTTATCAAAGGTGTCGGAAGCGGCATGATGCAAATCAAAATAACGTTGCGAATCTGGAATAAATCCTAAACAAAGCGTTCCACTTTTTTTAAGTGGAGAAATATCGGAACCACCACCGCCTTTCTTAAAATCGTGCAAACCATAAGGTTCCAATAAACTGCGATACTTAGCAATTCGTGAAATATTGGATGGTTCGTCGGAATCAATATAAAATCCACGAGGCGAAAAACCTCCTCGGTCACTTTCAATGGCAATGATGTGTTTTTCTTTGAGTGAATCGGCAAGTTCTGCATAGCGCTTCCCTCCTCTCAATCCATTTTCTTCATTCATAAAAAGCACCGCTCGAATGTTATGCTTCGGGGTATATCCCAATTTGGATAAAATGCGCAATGCCTCCATACTCTGAACGCATCCTGCTCCATCATCGTGCGCACCTTGTCCATTGTCCCAAGCATCAAGATGTCCACCCGTTATTATAAACTCATTTGAACTGTTGGATCCGCGCATTTGGGTAACAATATTGTGAGAAAGTGTATCGGGCAAGGTATATGAATCGCTTTCCAAAGAAACACGAAGTTGGGGATTTCGTTTTAACGCTTTACTTAGCCAGGTTGCGTCGCTTGTGCTAATTGCTAAAGCAGGAATTTTAGGATACAGGGAATCATAACCCATTGCACCTGTATGCGGATAAGAATCTTCGCGAAGCGAAACACTCCGAACAAGCGTTGCAACGGCTCCGTATTTCGCAGCTTTCGAGGGACCCGCCCAACGTTGATCCACACATCCGCCATACGCTTCAAATGTATGAATGTGTCGAGGTTCCATCGGCCGACTAAAAAACACGATTTTCCCTTTAATACCGGCTTCTCCTAATTTATCTAAGTCTTCGAAATGCTGCACTTCAACAACATTGGCATTGGCTTTACCACCAACACTTCCGCCCAATGCACACGCAACAAGCGATTTGGGATCTACTCCTTTTTGATTCACATTCACTTTGCAAATTGAACCACGAACCCAATGCGGAACCATTACTGGCTGCAGAAATGTTGAATCAAATTTCTCTTCTTTTAAAACTTGAAACATGTAATCGACCGCTTTTGCAGCGCCAACGGAACCACTTAATCGCGCAGGAATTTTCGTGCACAAATGTTCCAACACCTCATAACAGCGACTGTCTGTTAATGCCTGATCGAAAATGCGACGAATAAAAAGTGAATCTTGGTTTGTTTGTGCTTGTAGATTAGAAAAAGCGAAACTCAATACTGTGATAAAAAACAGAATAATGCGCATGGTTTAATATAAAATGGAGCATAAAAAAATCCGAAAATGTGATATTTCCGGATTTCAAATTTGATAAAAATATTTTAAAATTCTAACTGAATATCTCCATCCGTTGAAACTTTCTGAATAGGTGAAGTATTCCGTTTTTTCAATAAAGCTTGACGCTTTTCAGCTAATGCTTCCAACTGTGCTTTTTCTAAGTTAACTAAAGGAAACTCTTCCATCATAAATTGATGAACAAGCTCATCGGACTGAACATCAGATGCAACCATCTGATTATCGAACTTACGAAACAACTTATTGAGTTGCTCCAGTTCACGTTGTTGTTCTTGTGTAAGAGACATATACGTTTTAGTTTTAAATTACATCGATTAAGTAAATGATTTAAAAATCAATCTCTTTTAATCGGTTTTAACAAATTTAGCAGATACTTGCTTTTTTCCACCGGCCTTCATTTTCAGTTATTAACAAAATATTTTTAGAACTCCGTTTGCTTGAAACACCTATTTTTATTTACAAATTTAGATTATGGAAACGATCCAATTGGTAATAAGTAATCGCATTGCAACGGTTCGATTAAGTCGCGGCAAAGCAAATGCTATAAATGCAGTTCTCGTGAATGAACTTCTCGATTGCTTGCTGGAACTGAAAGCCAATGACCAAATTCGTGGGGTTTTGCTGACTGGTCATGGTGAGTTTTTCTCCGCAGGATTGGATGTGGTTGAATTGTATCAGTACAACGAAACCGAAATCATCGATTTTTGGAGAATATACGATCGCTTAATTCGTCGCATTGTGTCATTCCCCAAACCCATTGTTGCTGCTATTTCAGGACATTGTCCCGCTGGTGGTTGTGTTTTGGCATTGGGTTGCGATTACCGTGTTATGTCGGAAGGAAATTACCGGATTGGACTCAACGAAATTCCCTTTGGGATTGTAGTTCCCGAAACCATTTTTCATTTGTATAGTTCTGTGATTGGTCGCGGAAAAGCATACCAGAGTTTGCTCGAAGGAAAATTACATACGCCCGATGAAGCTTTATCCATTGGATTGGTAAATGAAATTTGTCCGCTCGAAGATGTTGAATTGCGCGGAATGGCAAAACTCGAAAAGTACATGCAATTTAGTATGTCGGTTTGGGCGCAGAGTAAACTCAATTTCCGAAATGCTCTTATTCAGCGATTAACTCCCGATTTTGCAACAGCCTTCGAACCCACAATCAAGCAATGGTGGTCGGCCGAAACTCGAGCCATTTTAGAAAAGATGATTTCGAACTTAAAGCATAAATAAACTATCCAAATGCATCATGGGATTTTCACAAAGGCTTTTCGGTGGATGTTTCCATTGATAGTCAATCGAATAAAATAAACTCCAGAAGGCAGATTTTCTATTGGGATTTCGGAATCACTAGAACTTTGGAGAGTAATTAGATTTAATAATTCGCCTTGTGCGTTTATGATATCAATACTGCCCGATTTGTATGGTTGTGTAAATTGAACATGAACGAAACTACGCGCAGGATTTGGTGAAATACTGAAATCTGGATCAACCTCAACCACTCCCAAAATATTCAATGTAAAAGGCTCTGAGTTGGAATAACAGCCTTGCTGATTTGGAACCGAAACCATGTATTCTCCAGTTTGTGTGGGTTGAAATGATTGGCTTGTAATGCCATCAAGCAAAGCCCCGTTTAAAAACCACAAATACGTTGATGCTGCTTCAGAACAAATAATGAGATTATCGGCAAATGAGATTGTTGGAATAACCGAATCAAACACCTGAATGTAATTCGTTAAAGTTAAAGTATCAAGACTATTTGCATTGGAAACGATTAAAGATACAGGATAAATTCCCGGTTCTGAATAGCAGATTTGTTGCGCGACTTGCTCGTTCGAAAAGCTAGGAGAAGCTCCCGGAAATGACCATTCCCAACTGGTAGGGTTTCCTGAACTTAAATCTGAAAAACTGATACATACACCTGGACATAATTCAGTCATACTCGCGGAGAAGTTTGAGGTAATTTGAGAAACAATGGAATTTCCACAGACAGAAATATGTTGCCCTAAATTTTGAGTATCATCCAGTGGAAAGACATCCCATTTTTGTGAA
>JBBALS010000138.1:0-5377 GCA_040402915.1 Flavobacteriales bacterium | reverse complement strand
ATGGGAAGTTACATATGAGACATGGTCTAAGCGCATGGGTAAATCTAACCCTATGGAAAGGGGTGCTCAATACCATCTGGACAGGTAGGTGGTGGCCAGTTTTGATAGTTGAGAGTAATTAATTGCCAAAATCGTGTCCAAACTCCTTTGGGCGCGATTCAGCTAGATGTCCTAGCTGGTTCACTGAAAACTCAAAGTGGAACAGGCAGCGGGCAAGTCAAGTCCATACACTGTTCAACTAAGGGGGATTCTTATGATTCTTTAAAATCTAAACTGGTTATGCAAGGCTCTTACTAGAATCTTCTAACCTCCCGCCATAGCATTGAGGCATGAACCAAAAAATACCGATAGTTTTTATTGGTCCCCCAGAGATGGCAACTGTATTCCAAAATTCTTTGTCGCTCGACTCATCTATTTTCCACTTCTATACAACAGAACCTGTTAATGCACTAAAAAATGAAAATTACGAAAAGCAATCCGAACAAAATTCTCATTTGGTCGTCGGACCAGGTTCTGCAGGTTGCTCGATTGCACATTTAAATGCACAGTCAATTATTCAGAATCATTTTATTGCCCCCCCCCCCAGAGGGGCGGATACGGCATCAGGGATTAAACCGAAATCTGTTAATTCTGGAGGCTTTGTTTTCGAGACGGACGCAATCTTTACCAATTATGGCCGCGACTATTTCTTAAAATTTGTGTCGGCATTGAATACCTGTGAGTTTAAAATGATTCAGTTGGGTGGATTGAAATCTACGTCTGGTCGCAAGGGTCAAAAAGTAAATGTCACAAGTTCTTTACGTAACTATTTTTTGTCAAACATTGTTCATGATCTCTATGAAGACAGTATGGAATTTTTTATGGTCGAATTAAAAATTGTGAAGGGGTGGATTGGAGGTTCTCATGCATATTGGATACATACGGATGCAATTAAAATTATTCACCAAAATCAACCTGGATTCTTAAATTCTCTTGACGATTACTACAGAACAATTAGCTGGAATACAGGTTGGATTGGACGAACCAGACAAAATTTATTTATTCAATCCGATACCCCATCTCTAATAAAAAAAATAGGCAGATAGTATTTAGTTAAAGTAGAGAGCTGTCTTACGAAGTGCTTCTGCTTGAATAGTTGCCTCTTCTGAATTCCATTCATTCGTCCTAAATGCTAGAACACGAGGTTGAATGTATTCGGCGTTGGGGCAATTTCCCTTAACATAATTGGAGGAAATACTAGGGTCAATAAAACGCTCACGACCATGAAAATTTAGTTTCTGAAATACAGGTTCAAGATAACTCAGTTGCCAAGCAGCATAGATACCTTTGCCACCAAACTCCATAAATTTGTCCCTGAATTGTCTCCAACTTATGTCATCTCTTTCCAGAAGAATCGGTGCCGCCCAAAATGAGTGCTCCGAATCTTGATAATTTGCTTGAGAACGCAACCAAGAAATGTCCTTGACTTGATCGAAAATTCGATTTCCAACATTCTTTCGAATTTCTATAAGTTCATTACTTCTCTCTATTTGACCAAGAACCACTGCAGCAGTTAAGTCTGACATTCGGTAATTCCAGCCGAGCACTTCATGTCTTAAGTATTCTGGGTCCTGGATATCTTTTTTATCAATTTTGTGAGTTGTAGCACCAACCGCGCTATAGCCGAGTGATTGAAATTTTCTTGCCTTATCAGCATGCTCTAATGAGTCCGTGCACAACATCCCGCCCTCGCCCGAAGAAAGGTGTTTTGAAGACTGAAAAGAATAACTCGAAAATACCCCAAAGCTTCCAATTTCTATTCCGTGATACCTGGTACCAAACGCTTCTGCGTTATCTTCAATTAGCGGCAGATCTCCAATGGCTTCTTTAATCGCTTCATAATCCGGCGAACCTCCATAGAGTGCAACTGACATCACTGCCTTTGTTCGATTAGAAATACGGTCAATGATGCTTTTGCTATCAATCTGAAAGGTTAGGGGATCTACATCCGCGAAAACTGGTGTGGCATTTGCTTGAAGAACAGAAAAGGCGGTTGCTGACATGGTTAGGGGTGGGACAATTACCTCATCGCCCGGGCCTATGCCAAGTGCTTCCAGAGCAGTGTGCAAAGTTCCAGTTCCATTAACGAAGCCCATTGAGTATTTCTTCCCGAATTTGTGCGAGAAGGCCACCTCTGCACGTCCAACCATCCCTGTTGCCTTTGAACCTCGGAATTCTGAATCCAAAACTTCAAGAACGTATGACTTTTCTAAGTCTGAGACTCTCTTCATGCCAGAAATATACCCGATTAACGCTTTCCCATAGCAATGAGCGCATCGCGCGTTGTGGGCCAATCAAAGGCTAGGTTCTCCATGTCTGGATTAATTTGAAGAAGTCTTCTACAAAACTCTAAATCGGCTGGAGTGTCGATAGTTAGCCTTATATTCGTAAACTCGGGTTCACCTTGATAAAACTTTTTAACAAAAATCGGAGATTTACGCAGTCCAAGAGTTACGTGCTCCTTCGATTCGCTTGAGGAATCTCTTACAATGTTTTCAAGTAGGGCTTTGGTTCGAAAACTTTCAACATCCAGACCGACTGGAAAAATAGGAATTTCAAAGTTATTGTAATAATCCACACTGTCCTCATCCAAGGCGCAAATTGACTCTTCTATGTGTTTTGGGTCCTTAAAAGGGTCATCTGCTGTGATGCGAACAATCTTGTCTATAAAATACTCTCGTGCAACTGCCTCATACCGTGAACGAACATCTTCCTTATCTCCCTGAAAAACTACCAGCCCGTACTTTGAGGCAACATGATCTACAAGAATCTTATCCTCGCTTTGATCTGTTGTTGCTAAAAAAACTTTATCAACTGGAGCGGCTGCTAAGCAACGTTCTATTACATGATCAATCAAAGGTTTACTGCCGATTTTCATAAGACTTTTCCCGGGAAGCCTCGAAGATCCCATTCTTGCTTGAATAATCACTCCTGCATCAGAATTAATCATTATTCACCACCTGCGTGGATCTGTGAAATCTAAACTCACAGAGTTAATTGCCGGATAAACTTCCATGTTTTTAACTATTCTTCCTTCATTCAAAATCTCTTGTAACTGGTTCGGACTAGCTATACCGACGGTGAGGCTTGTGAAAACATTTTGTGAATCATAAACAGAAAGAGCGCCCTGCAAATAGCTAAGGTTATTTTCCAAGCAAAAGTCTACAAATATTTTTGTTGCCCCTAAATCAGAGCTTAGTTCAGGATTAAGGAGTAAGCCCTGGTGGAAAATGCTTCTACCGACAAATTGAGTCCCCTCTGCCATTAGAGCTTGTGTTGCTTGATCGTGTAGAAATTTTCTATTGTAAAAATTAAGTGGCGCTTGGATGCAGTCTGGAATCCATGTACCAAAATCAATTTCTTCTATTTCATAAATAGAAACTCCCACACCTTCACACAAGCCAAGTGAAACAAGGCTCTTGAGGAATTTCACCGACTTTATACGTTCTTCTTGACCAATGGAGCTCCAATTATGAATCAATATAGTTCGAAAACGATCAACTTGTAGGACTTTAAGCTGAGCAATCAATTTTGAAATTATGTCGTTTTGTGAATCAACCGAATACTTGATTTTTGTTGAGAAAATGAATTGGCTAGACATGTTTGATGTTGCTATATTGTCTACAGCACCTACATAGTCCTGCGCTAAATCAATTTCGAAAACATCTCTCATTTTTGCAGATTCTAGAATCTTGCGGATATTTTCTGGGGACATTTTAGGGATATGAACAAATTTTCCATATCCGTTTCCAAGTTGGGCTCCTCCTAGAATTAGATTACGTTTCACTTCCCCTGTTTTACTCAATTGCCGACTCCAGGACCCTTAGGAAATCAACTCGATTTTTTGTCCAGTTTGCTTTGCTTTTTGCGACTTCGATTCCTACTTGACTTATGCTTGAGAGAACTTCTGGTTTTATTTCTAGAACTTCCCTAATCATATTACAGAGGCTCTCCGCCGATCCGTTTTGAAAAAGAAAACCTGATTTCTGATGATCAACCCATTCACGATTACTTGGAAAATCAGACACGATGCAAATCAATCCCGCGGCCAAAGCTTCCATAAGTGAAACCGAGGAACCGTCGCTTCTGCTGGCGGAAACATAGAAATTAGACTCATTCATCAATTTTCGAATGTCTTTGGGTGACTTTGGTCCGACAAAAAATATCTTTGAATTCATTGGTGAATTAGAAACTTTTTCTATTGTTTCTTGCAATTCTGGTCCATTTCCAACAAAAGTACAGTTAAAATCTAACCCCTGCTCATGTAACAACTGTAATGCTTCTACAACAATCTTGTTTGAGTGTGTTGGGAACCAGTTTCTCGTTACTAATATGTTTGGTTCTGTGTATTTTTGTTGCGATTCAGATTGAAACAAATCTAGATCACAACCAAATGGAATAACTGAAATTTTCTCTTGATCAAACGAGTGCTCTATAATTATTTTATCTTCTATGTATTTACAGTCACATACTATTAACTTGCATCTTTGGAGATTGACTCTCAAATCACTTGAGAGGTTCTCAGAATTTACATCATAAGCTAACGATATTCCAACGATAGGGATCGTCAAATTTTTTGGAATAATTGAGATTGTGCCTGTTAGAGGCGCTGCTACAATCAAATCGTATGACTCAAAATCAATACTTGCAAAATTGATTAAGTCTGAAGTGAAACATGCATCTACCTCATATTTTTCCTTGATGGCGTCTAAGAATCGAAGGTCATGTACACCACGCGTTTCCCCTATATAGAGAGCCTTTGAAACTCTCAAGTTAGATTAGGTGCCATGTGAAAACTTGATGTTTGCTTACATTCTGACTAATACGCTGTCCTATAACTTTGTCTATCTCAAAGGGACTTAATGAGTCTGAGGGCGCTGGTCTGAGAGCCACTAAATCTTCCTTGTTGATTATGTGACCTACTCCAAAATCAGAAATAAACCTGAGGCTTCTACGCTGAACTATTCTTGCCTCTCGCTCATTCTCTTCTACTTTTTTCTTACCAGTTCCAAGCGTACGTTCAAGAATTCGTGTTTCATCAACCATGCGTCTCCACATCAAGGGATCAAGTGAGAATGAATGGTCCGGTCCGCTTCTTAAAGTATCGTCAGTGAAGTGCTTTTCCACTGCACGAGCTCCAAGTGCGACCGCTCCCAGCACAGCGATATGGCCCTGTGAATGGTCAGATAGACCTAAAACTGCAGAGGGGAACTCCTTTTTAAACTCTTCAAGAGCCAAAAGATTTAGAAAATCAAAGTTGTCAACTTCGCCTGTGTAATTTGTATTGCATTGCATTAGAACATATGGAATCTTTGCTTTTTCTATCAAGTTTATTGCT
>JBBALS010000137.1:0-5425 GCA_040402915.1 Flavobacteriales bacterium | reverse complement strand
GAGTGTTTAAGTTTAGACCCGTACCCACATGTTTCATTAAAGGATCTACAGTTGCCGAGGCTTTGCCTCCTGAATTGTAATGCTCAACCACTTCTTCCAAGGTTTGAAAACGACCATCGTGCATGTAAGGAGCAGTAAGTGCAATATTGCGAAGGGTAGGAGTAAGGAATTTACCATTATCGAATGCGTTTCCCGTTATCGCACCTCGTCCCAAATCGGTAAATACAGAGTCCAATCCGTTGTTATGAAAGAGGTTGTCGGTCATTAAACGTCCTGCATCGATGTTATGGCAATGGAAACAATCGCCACGTTCGGTAACATAAATAACATAGCCATTCAGCTCCGATGACGTTAGCGAAATTTCATTGCGTAATCGCTTATCAAGTCTGGAATTATACGAAATCATGGTTCGCACAAACTGCGCAATTGCTTTTACAACGTAAGAAGAATCGATTGTTGAAATGCCAAATGCCTTATTGAATTCGTCAACATAGGTTGAATTTGCATTGAGCTTTGCCGCTGCATCGGTCCATGGTAGATGCATTTCAATTGGATTGGGAACCGGACCCAGTATTTGATTTTCTAATGAAGAAGCGCGTCCATCCCAAAAATAATGGAGGTTGAATCCCATATTAACGAGTGGTTGGGCATTTCGAGTTCCAATTGCTCCTGTAATTCCGGTGCTAAATTGTGTTCCGTTGTCTGTAAATGATAGCGCCTGGTTGTGGCAACTAGCACAGGATTGCATGTTATTTCCGGATAGTATTTTATCGTAAAATAATTTTCTTCCCAAGGCAACTCCTTCAACGGTAAGTGGATTGTCAGACGGAATGTTCATTGCAGGAAAGCCCTGAGGTGTTTCAATCGTATATGGACTTGTTTGATAAGGTGTATCGGTAACGACATCATCATCCTTGTCTTTTTTACAAGCAAAAACAAACAATGCAACACCAAGAATTACAAGTATAATGTGTTTTTTCATTTAATCTTCGGTTGGATGAAATGCTGCATTATTGATGAAATTCGAATCGCCCAAACTTCTTAGAAATTCCACAAGGTCTTTTTTCTCTTCCACGTTAAGATTAAGCGGTCTTAACAGAGGACTTTTTCCTACGAAGTTTTTACCGCCACGGTTATAATGCTCGACAACAGAATCTAAATTTACCATGCTACCATTGTGCATGTATGGAGCTGTAAAATTGCAATTTCGGAGTGAAGGAACTAGAAACATCCCACGGTCTTCGGGTAATAGTGTAATGCGTTGTCGGCCAGAATCGGGATACGTTTCGGAAGATGCATTCGATTGAAACGTGTTGTTTGTGAAATTAAAACCCGAATGACATTGTGAGCAATCTGTTCTATTTGAGAAAAACAACTCTTTTCCTCGTTTAGCAGATGCGTTTAATGCATTCTGTTCTCCGTAATTAACATAACGATCGTAAGGAGAATCAGCTGAAATCAATGTTCGGAGAAAACAGGCAAATGCATGAAGAACTCCGTTCGTTGAAGCGGTATCATTAAATGCAACACGAAACATTCGTTGGTAAGTTGGAATTTTATTTAGACGGTTTACGATAATATCAATACGGTTGTCCATTTCTACATGCGATGTAATTGCATTGAGCGGAGTTAGTTCCAAGTTAGTAACACCGCCATCCCTGAAAAAAGAAGGTCTCCATGCAAGATTAAATAAAGCTTGTGAATTTCGAAATCCAGTTTGATTATTAACGCCCAAGCTAAGTGTTTGTTCATCGGCAAAGGCATTTGATTGCTTGTGGCAAGAATTACAAGAAATTGAATTGTCTTTGGAAAAGATTGGGTCGAAGAAGAGTTTTTTCCCAAGAGCAATTTTCGCTTTTGTGAGATTATTGTATGATGGTAGTGTAGGTTCAGGAAATCCCTTGGGTGTTGGAAAATCGATAGTTTCTTGGTCAGGCAGGGCCGCATCTTTTGAACAAGCAGATAACGTGCATATCAATAAGATGAACCCCCAAATAGTTTTCATGTTTATTGCTTTCGAATGGCATTGCCAAGGTTTGTAATCACCTTTCTAGCAAGATCAAGATTATCAGTCGTGTGTGTAAAATAATCCTGTCTCATATTAATCGTATCCGTATCATTTCGGAATACATCATTCAATTCAATTTTTAAATTGATCGTGGTTTTTTGACCTTTAACAATTGCAGCATTAAAGCCAACAATGCTGTATGATGAATACAATGTATCAAGTCCTGAATGGTAGAAAAATGAATAATCTGGATTTTGATCTTGTGCAGTGCTTGTGTCGATTCGACCTTCCATCAAAGAGAAAATATAACCACTTGCCCAAGTCCAATACATCCCTTTGTAGATGCTCAAAGGATTATCTATGGGATATATGGAAGGAGTAAAGTTGGGATTGTTGGTTCCGTTGAGTTCTTTCGTCAAGCCAACTCCAAAATTTATTTGGTTAATTACTCCTTCCTCGGCTTCGAATGTGAATGAATTATCGCTTAATGAAAAGTCAATAAGTGCAACATCTTTTGATCCTAATATGGATGTGCCATTTGAAAGTTGAATTTGAGAGAGGTAAAATTTAAATGCTTCATACCGCATTTTCAAATTATTGGGGCCTGTAAATTCCTGATTCATTTGGAAAGTTACTCCATTGACTGTTGGGTTAAATCGGATTTCAACAGTGCCGGTAGTTGCTTCCGGATCGGGCTCAACAATTTGCTCATCTTTTTTGCAGGATGAGAAAAGTGAAAGACCCAAAAACAAGAATAAAATTGCCCGATTCAACATCCTGTTTAATCTAAATTAATTCCGGAAATGAGGTTGTTTCTCACACGAAGAGCCAAGCCTCCATTCACAGTTGAAGTGGTGGAATTGTCTGTCGACATCGATAAGCCATTGAAAATATTTGCCAGATTCATCTTTAACTTCACAACACTTGTTTGATTTGCATTGACCAAAATTGAGGAAGGAAATGTTAAAGTGATATTGTCCTTGAAATTTTGATCCAGTCCAATGTGGTAAGAGAAAGTGCTGCCAGTATTAGTATCGCTTAACGAATCTGTTGAATATTTCCCTTCTATGATTGCAAAAATATAGCCTTGGTCCCAACTCCAATGCATGGATGGAATTTGCAAGGCAAGGGGGTTATTGGCAGAATAAGATGTTGGATCTGAGTGGTTTCTTAAAGAATCAATTCCAAAACAAAATTGAATACCAGAATAAACACCAGAAGCAAAATCACCTAAATTGGAATTGCTAGAGCTAGTCTTAACTAAAACAACATCATTCGTAGATTTTACAGGCCCACTTTCTTTCAATAGGGAAATGTTGGAAAGATAAAATTGAACCGTTTCGAATTTTACATGCAGGGAATCCGAAATTTTATAATCTGTATTTGTAGTTAAAGAATCACCATTTACATTAAGCTTATACGATAGCGAAAGTTGAGGCGGCGTAGGACTAACTTCATCGATAATCACATCGGAAGGGTCGTCTTTTTTACAAGAAGTAAGGGCAATAGACAAAGAAATAAAAAGTAAAAGGCTTAGATTTTTCATTTGTAAAATGTTATTCAGGCAAGCACCTATCAACTAGGCATTTAATATAATTGGACAATTCAAAGTTAGTATAAAATGAATTTACTCTACCAATTTGTTGAAACATTCCTTTTTAATAATTTCAGATGAAAATTATATCCAAATGAAGGTCGTTTCTCTCACATTTATCAAACATTAGCTTTTACTTAAATTACGAATGTCAGCTAATTTATCGTGTTTCATTTTTTTTGAATCTTGAAAAAATCCTTAGTTTTGAAGCATCTTTCGGGATGCAGATTAGCCTAATAGAGTTCTCGTCTGTGGTGTCCCGAATTATTCAATTTAAATAATCGGATTTATTTTTCCGCAACAACACATTATGGGAAGAGCATTTGAATTTAGACGTGCACGTAAAGAAAAACGTTGGAGTAAAATGGCGAAAGATTTCGTCAAGTTAGGAAAACAATTATCCATGGCTGTTAAGCAGGGTGGAGGAGATCCTGAAACCAATCCTACGTTACGTGTTGTAATTCAAAATTGCAAGGCCATTAATATGCCTAAAGACAATATTGAATCAGCCATTAAACGTGCATCTGCAAAGGATTCGAAAGATTTGGATGAAATTGTATATGAAGGATATGGTCCTTATGGTGTGGCTATTTTGGTAGAAACATCCACCGATAATTCCATCCGTACGGTTGCCAATGTGCGCATGTACTTTTCAAGAGCAGAGGGCGCGCTTGGTAAAACAGGGGCACTCGATTTTATCTTTGATCGCAAGGCTGTTTTCACATTGGAAATGGAAGGACTCGATTTGGAAGAATTGGAATTGGAGCTGATTGATTTTGGATTGGAAGAGATTTTTGAAGAAGATGGTAAGGCATTTCTTTACACTTCATTCAAAGATTTTGGAAGTATGTTTCAAGAATTGGAGCGTCGTAAAATGAATATCATCAGTTCAGAATTGATTCGCCTTCCAAATTCAACGGTCGAATTAACGCCCGAACAAGAAGAAGATATTAATGCCTTGGTAGAAAAGATGGAGGACGATGACGATGTCTTACATGTCTTTACCAATATGAAATAAGGAATTACATTTTTACAAGTTTCGTCCAGCCAAGGGATTTCGATTCTTTCTGGATATTGATGAGGTAAATTCCCATATTGAAGTTGGAGCAGTTTATTAATTGATTGCTCGAAACGATTTCTATCTGCTCGATGAATCTTCCAGATGTTTCGTAAATGTTCATTTGAATGGGGAAATGCAGGTTGTCTGAATCTAATTGAATGAAATCCTTCGTTGGATTTGGGTAAATACAAAGTTCAATTTTAGAGTTATAATGATCCGAAATAGTGTTTGGATTTTCGCCTTTGAAGAACGACAAACCACCTCTTCGGTTCCCAACCACCATCTCCGGAAAGCCATCCTGATCTATATCAACAACAGCACAACTTGTTAGGATTCCCTCTCGGATGTTCGCTAAACTAGAATCGATAACTAGAAATGGAGCAGCCAGGTTTTCGGGATTCATTTTCCATTGAAACATTCTCCCTGATTCACTGCCGCTAAAAATGAAATTGCTATCGTTATTGCTGAAAAAACTAGGGCTGCTATAGCCGTAGTTACTGTAGCCTTCTAGTATGGTTTCTGCATTTCCAAAATTTGGGTAGCTTGGACTTGCTGGGAAGTTTGCTGCTGTTGAGTTTCCGTTATTTAAAAAGCATTGTAATCGACCTGACTTTCCACCAATAATTAGGTCAATTAACCCATCATTGTTTACATCTCCCGAAGTTGGACAAGCAAACTGTTCGCTTACAATTGAACTTAGGAAATTGATGTTGATTGTATAATCATTTCCTGTGGGGTTTTTGATCAAAGCACTCAACGTCCC
>JBBALS010000136.1:0-5443 GCA_040402915.1 Flavobacteriales bacterium | reverse complement strand
TTAGGTAGAGTTATTACTGTGGCATATACTACACTAGTTGAAACAACAGAGCTAAATCCCTATGCATCTTCTTGGGCAAAAAGTACTGCTTGGCATTCTTTGAAAGAAATTCCTCAGTTGGCCTTCGATCACTTGGAAATTTTACATGAAGCCAGAAATGAACTCAATGCATTGGTTATTTCCGAAGCGCTTTGGAGTCAGGTTCTTCCTGCAAAATTTACTCTTACTCAACTGCAGGAAGTTTTTGAAACCCTTTTAGATAAAAAACTAGACAAAGGTAATTTCAGAAAGAAAATCCAAGAATATACCTTCCTTCAAAAACTGGAAGAATCACAAAAAAATGTAAATCATCGTCCTTCACAATTATATTGCTTTGATCAAAACTTATTCAATAAAGCTATCATCAAAGGATTCAATTTTGAAATGTAATTGCCCGATGAAGTACATTTTATTTTTTATTCTCATTGCAGTTGGGTTTGCTTCAAATGCACAAGCAATTAAAGTCGAACTTTCATCAAATAATGGGAATTGGGAATTGCTTCGTAATGGTGTGCCTTATTATATTAAAGGTGCTGGCGGTTACAAACAATTAGATAAACTCGTTGAAATTGGTGGCAATTCGATTCGAACTTGGAGTACAGACAATGCGCGACAAGTTCTTGATGATGCTCAAAAACACGGGCTAACGGTTATGATGGGGCTTTGGGTTCAGCACGAACGCCATGGTTTTGACTATGACGATGAGGTGAAAGTGAAAGCGCAATTAGAAGGTTTTCGTAGAGTTGTTATAGAATTGAAAGATCATCCCGCATTACTTTTTTGGGGAATAGGAAACGAAGTCGATTTGAATTATACCAATACACATGTTTGGGATGCTATTGAAGATATTGCTTCTATGGTTCATACATTAGATCCAAACCATCCAACATCAACTGTAACAGCTGGCCTCGATAAAGCAGAAGTTGTACTTATTAAATCGAAAGCCCCAAGTATTGATATCTATGGAATCAATACATACGGAGATCTTGGAAATATTAAAAAGAACATCCGCGAATTTGGATGGACAGGACCCTATATTATTTCGGAGTGGGGTCCAAATGGTCATTGGGAAGTTGCAAAAACTTCGTGGAATGTTCCAATCGAACAAAGCAGTAATGAGAAAGCCGAAATGTACTTTAATCGATACAAGGATTTCATCATTGGCGATCGTGAAATGTGTATTGGATCGTATGTATTTCTTTGGGGGCAGAAGCAGGAAACTACGTCAACTTGGTATGGTTTATTTTCAGAAAGTGGACTCACTTCCGAAGCGATTGATCGTTTAGAATTATTATGGACCGGTAAAGAACCCCGCAATCATGCACCATTGTTGAAAACAGTTCAATTTAATGGGAAAACGAAATTCGATAAATTGGAAGTAATTGCCGATCAACGCTGCGAAGCGTATGTTCTTGTTAATGATTTGGATGGTGATAAATTGAAATTTGATTGGTTAATCATTCCCGAAAGCACCGATATCCGTTCGGGTGGGGATGCTGAATCTGCTCCACTTCCCGTCCAAGGTTTGTTTTCACAGAAACGAACAGAATCATCCGTTTTTAGAGCTCCTCGTGAAGCAGGAAGTTACCGACTTTTCGTTTTTGTAATGGATGGAAGGGGACATTATTCCTATGAGAATATTCCGTTTTATGTAAACAATTCAAGCCCTGATGCTGTTCCAAGCAGGGCTGTTTCCTTCAAAAAGTTGGAAATGACTCCATAAAATGAGTCTTATTGTAAATTGAACAAAAAGCGATATGTTTGTTCTTCTATCTTTTTGGAATTAATGGGCCAATTTACTCGAGCATTTTTTCTTCTGTTTTTTTTGATGCGCGGTTTCGGTTCATTCGCGCAAATCGATTCCTTGCGTTTGTTTGAAAGGCCTGCATTTGGCTTGTTTCCTAAAATTGATCCAGGAAGCGACAATTCAATTAAAGTTTCTGGGTATTACCGATTCTTCGGAACGTTTACCAATCAGCTCGATCCTTATATTTTAAACACGGCAATTAATGATACCGTCAATCGTCGTTCTTTATTCATTGGCGACGATAGTCAATTGCCCAACTTAAATCTTCAAGTTACAGGAAGATCGGGCGAGCGCAGTTCATGGGGTTTCGATTTAATGATATTCCAATTTTTGAATGGAGCCATTGGAACTTCTTATGGAAAACAAATTCCAGATTCATTGCGTCCCAATATACAAACACCTTTAAGTAGTATTCGTTTGGGTGGCAGCTTAGGAATGTTGCTCGGTATGAATCTTCACGGCGATTTTAAAACAAAAACGGGTTCACTTCGTGGTCATCTTGGGGGAATTCAATGGGTGAATTTGTCGGATTTAACCATGGCATCTTTTAGAGGTTATAATCGTTTTATGCTCTACGAGCGCAATCCATGGGATCCAACCGGAACCGATATTGGAACTCGATACAATCAGTATTTTGAGCAAGGTTCAATCAACCAAGATAATCGTTGGGGAAACCGAGCTTTCGTTGGCGGTGTTATAGAAGGTGTTGATTTTCCAGGAAGAACATCGTTCACAGCTATGATGGGAAAAACGGAGTTGAATGGTGGATTTTCCAGCGTTCCAAATTATTCCTATGGAGGGAAATTTAAAAAGGAATGGGGAGCTAAGGATTTCATTTCAGTAAATTCAATTAATTCCACTTCCTACACCGATAGTTTAGCGCTTCAATCCTATGGTTTTCATGTTGCAACCTTAGAGTGGAGTATCGAAAAAAACGGATTCCAATTCCGAGGTGAAGCAGGTGCAGGAAATTATTTCAGTCCAACTAATAAAGCTGGTTGGTCCGAACTTATGCAGGTGAAAATTAAAACACCCATGCGAAATGGTTTTCCATCGATGGAGTTTCACGCTTATCGAATTAGCCCGAATGTGGTAAATAATAATGCCCTTTATTGGAATACCTCAACACCCGAATACCAAGCCAATGCAATTCCAGCTGGAAGTGTTGGAAGTTCTGCGGTATTGCAGCCCTTTGGAAGTGCAATGATTCGCATGGGGCAAATGACAAATAACCGACAAGGACTAAACATCAACTTGGAAGCGGGTAAAAAGAAATTGAAATTTGCGGGTGGTGTTGGATTCTCCTCCGAAATTAAAGCCGCAGCTCCTGTTATAACGTACTCACATCCTGTCAACCAATTTACTCGTGCCCGCTTTTGGCGTTGGGGCTTTCCAGCCAATGTTGGACCTTACGATCGCTATTCCCATATATTCAGAGATGTTTACGAAACGGTTCATTTATCGGACGATAGTTCGGGAACGACCGTTTATAAAAAACATTTTGCAACATTCGAAGGACAAGTAAAATACCATACGAAGATTGCTGGAAGAGATATTTACCTCTTCTCGCTTACCCAACTTTCTTCATCACAAAGAGATTTTTCACCCATTGTAGTTACTTCCGAAAAAGCATACATCCGTCAATACACCTCCGAAATGGAAGCGTATTACATGATTTCGCGTGGCTTATTATTGAACGGTTATTTCGGAATAGAACGAACATTAGGAAATTATTTAACCGATATTGATGAAATTACTCGTCGGCCTAGAAACCAATATGGACAGGGTGTTGGTGTAGGTTGCGACATTGATATGGGCAAAAACGCACGATTAATTATTCGTCATAGATGGTATTCTTTTAAAGACACAAGTTTTGAACTTGATCATTTTAAAGGAAGGGAACTCACCGTTGAATTAAAAGCATTTTTCTAATGAAGAATTGGTTTATCACCTTTAGTATTTTGTGTATTTGGATTTCGGTTGCTAAACTGGATGCCCAAACCAAGCAAATTGGTTCAACTAAAAAGTTCAACATAACTGGACTTGCCCGCGGTAATTTTTATGCCGATCGTTTAAATCAATCGTCCGAAATAACCGATAGCGTTACCATTCCCAAATTAAATAGTGGGCATATTTTGTCCGATTTGGCTTTCAGTATTCGTCCGAGTAAATCGATGGAAGTATTGGCAATGGCTCGTATTCGAAACGATTATGGTGGTTTTTGGGGCTCGGGAGTTACGTTCGATATTCGTCAGATGTATGTGAAAGGTGTTATTGGTGGAATTGTTCGTTATCAATTGGGTGATATTAACGATCGAATGACCAAATACACCCTTTGGAATCAGGATCAGGAGTTCCTTCAAACAACCCCAACTATTTTCAAGCAACAATTTGATGTTTTGAATTACGATCACTTTTACAATTTCAATAACTCATGGAGACAACAAGGAGCTGCCACTGAATTCGCATTGGTTTTCAAGAAGTTTATCAAGGAAATTCAGTTTCATGGTGTTGCAACGCGTGTAAAAGCTTCCGACAATACAGCAAACAACGATCGCATATTCTCTGGTGTTAATATTCAACTTGTTCAGAGTAAATTTTTTAGCTTCGGCTTAAACTACGCAGGTTTATCAGATATTGATGGAACTTCCAAAAACAAGGAGCTTTTTAGAAATCCTGTTTTAACTGGAAATGCCAGCTTTACATGGGATAATGCTAATTGGGAGACGTTCGCTCAAACAGAATTTGGGAAATCGAAAACATTCATTCTCAACAATGATATCGTACCATCTAAAAACGGAAAATTTTTCGAGCTTGAAGGTGCTATCAAACAAAAGAAAACAGGTATTCGCATCACGGGAATTGTAAAACGCATCGATTCAGAATTCTTAAGTCCGGGAGCACAAACCAAACGAGTTCTTTTTCAGCAATTGCCTATTGCTTATAACCGCATTGGCAACGAACAAGTAATTCGTCCGCTGACTATTCTCGATTTGATGCGCGAGTCATCGCTTTGTAACATGCAGTTGCAGGCCTATTTGATGGATTTCTCTCCTAAATACGACAACATAACTCCATACGGCGATGCAACTCCAAACCGTCAAGGATCAATTATTAAATCGGATTGGGTTTCTAAGAACAAAAATTGGGTCGTTAAAGCGGAGCAACTCAATCTGCAAGAGGTTCGTGGAGAGGGAACTATCTTACCTAGAAAGTTTAATAGAACTTCTGCATCACTATCTTTTACTGATGACAAGATTTCTGAAAAATGGGCAAAACGCATCCATGTTGGAGTTTCTTATCGTATGGATCAAACAAAACGTGAAGGAACGGAGTTTTATAGAGGTGTCGATTTGTCAACGAACGTGATGGGATTAGGTGCTGAAATTGAAGTCCTTAAAAATTTGGATCTGCTTTTCGGGTATCAACAAGTAAATTATTCGGGATTTGATTATACAGCAAAGCGTGATGAATATGCATTCGTTTATAATTTTTCGGAATATCAAGTTGATGGGAAAGAAACAATGGTAGCAGGCGGTTTGCGTTACCGTTTCGGAGAAAAATCCTTCCTTTCGGCACAATGGAATAAATTCGATG
>JBBALS010000135.1:0-5452 GCA_040402915.1 Flavobacteriales bacterium | reverse complement strand
GAAGTAAACGATAACCATATTCATGACCTAGGTAAATTCATGTTCGCATTTTCTATATTCTGGACATACCTTTGGACATCTCAGTACCTTCTAATCTGGTATTCTAATATTCCGGAAGAAGTAACGTATTACATGGATCGTTTTAAAAATTACAAATTCATCTTTATCTTGAATTTATTTTTAAACTTTTTCTTTCCATTCCTTGTTTTGATGAAACGCGGAAACAAACGTAAATTCAATCTTTTATTCTTCGTAGGTATTGTAATTTTAATTGGACACTGGAGCGATAATTTTGTAATGATTATGCCTGGTACAATGAAAGAACATTGGCACTTAGGATGGATTGAGATAGGAACAATGTTAGGTTTCTTGGGTTTATTTTTATTCGTTGTCTTAAGAAAATTAGCTAGTCGTCCTGTTTCAAATACAAATCACGTTTTTTACCAAGAAAGCGTTCATCACCATATTTAATTCGAATCTTTTCAACAGAAATCCAACCATATGACACTTCTTGTTCTGGCTGTAATTGTATTGTTTGTAATCGCCGCAAGTCGGGTGATGTCCATTTACAATCTTTCTGCTGATCTGCGTGGTGGCCGCAAAGATGATGTAATCACTGAAGCGGAAGGACGCAATCAAGCAGCACTTTGGGTATTGTTTTTAATGGCATTCCTTGGTTTTTGCGCTTGGCAATTCTTTAAATATAAAGACAAACTTCTTCCTGAAGCAGCATCCGCTCATGGTCCTGAAATAGACAATCTATTTAACGTTACTACTGCTGTAATTGCATTTGTTTTTGTTCTGACCCATATCATTATGGTTTATCAGATATATAAAAACGTAAGTGTTAAAGGTAGAAGAGCTGTATATTTTGCTCACAGTAATAAACTTGAAATGATCTGGACCATTATTCCTGCAATCGTATTATCAGGTTTAATTGCTTACGGATTAACGGTATGGAGCGATGTTATCTACCCAGGTTCTAAAGATGCAATGGTTGTTGAACTTTATTCAAAACAATTCGATTGGACAGCTCGATATGCTGGAAAGGATAATGTTTTAGGCAAGTCTGATTTCCGTAAAATTGGAGAAGGCAATGACTTAGGTTTAATATCTGATTCAAAAGCGGACGATGATATAATTGTCAAAGGTGAATTTCACCTTGTATTGGGTAAACCGGTTTTATTTAAATTTCGTTCGCGTGATGTAATTCACAGTGCGTTCATGCCGCATTTCCGCGCACAGATGAACTGCGTACCAGGTATGGAAACAACATTTGAATTTACACCTACCATTACCACCAAAGAAATGCGTGGTAAATTGAAAAATGACAAGTTCAACTACATTCTTTTGTGTAACAAGGTTTGTGGAGCTTCGCATTTCAATATGCAAATGGATATTATAGTTGATACACAAGAAGAATATAACAAATGGATTGCTGAACAACAGACTTGGATGCAAAAACAAGCTGTTACTGCTCAAACAAAATCAACAGATTCTTCAACTGCTAAAGATTCTGTTGTTGTCGAAAACAAAATTACTGCACAGGTTGTTATGCCTAAGTCTTCACACTAAAAAAGCTTATTGCTTCAGTTAAATAAAAAATCAAAGAGAGCAAAATGTTAGAAATGGATCACACACAAAATGTTGAGCATGCAACTCAAGATGTAGCTCATGTAGAACACGGTCACGCACATCACGATCACGACGATCATGAGCATCATGACACATTTATTAGCAAGTACATTTTCTCGCAAGATCATAAAATGATTGCGAAACAATTCTTGATTACTGCGGTATTCATGGGTGTTTTAGCAATGTTAATGTCGCTTGTTTTTCGTTTACAACTTGCTTGGCCAGGAAGAAGTTTCCCATTCTTAGAACCAATTTTAGGTAAGTGGGCACCAGGTGGAATTCTAGATCCGAATTTCTACTTAGCACTTGTTACCATCCATGGAACTATCATGGTATTTTTTGTATTGACAGGTGGTTTGAGTGGTACTTTTTCGAATCTATTGATTCCTCTTCAAATTGGAGCTAGAGACATGGCATCAGGTTTCTTGAACATGCTTTCGTTCTGGTTCTTCTTCTCATCTGTCTCGGTAATGATGTTTTCATTAGTTATCGAATCAGGACCTGCTTCCGGTGGTTGGACAGTTTACCCTCCATTAAGTGCGTTGCCTCAAGCTATGCCAGGTTCAGGTTTAGGGATGACTCTTTGGTTAGTTTCCATGTCATTATTTGTTGTTTCCTCTTTACTTGGTTCCCTAAATTATATTGTAACAGTTATAAATCTTCGTACTAAAGGAATGTCAATGACTCGTCTTCCTTTAACAATTTGGGCATTCTTAGTTACGGCCATATTAGGTGTACTTTCATTTCCAGTATTGTTTGCTGCAGTGCTTCTATTGATTTTCGATCGTAGTTTTGGTACAAGTTTTTACTTAAGTGACATATATATTGGTGGACAAGCATTAGAATATAATGGTGGAAGTCCGATCTTATACGAACACTTGTTCTGGTTCTTAGGTCATCCTGAAGTTTACATTGTTCTTCTTCCCGCTTTGGGAATTACTTCTGAAGTAATTGCGACCAATTCACGTAAGCCAATTTTCGGTTACCGTGCAATGATTGCATCTATCTTAGGAATTGCATTCTTATCGTTTGTCGTTTGGGGACATCACATGTTCATCACAGGTATGAATCCATTCTTAGGTTCTGTGTTCGTATTTACTACCCTTCTAGTTGCAATTCCTTCGGCTGTAAAAGCATTCAATTACATTACCACACTTTGGAAAGGCGATTTAAAGTTCACTCCTGCAATGCTTTTTGCCATTGGATTGGTTTCTTTCTTCATCACAGGTGGTGTTACTGGAATTATTTTAGGTGACTCTGCGTTGGATATTAATGTTCATGACACTTATTTCGTAGTTGCTCACTTTCACTTGGTGATGGGTTCTGCGGCTATTTTTGGAATGTTAGCAGGAGTTTATCATTGGTTCCCTAGAATGTTTGGAAAAATGATGAATAAGAAATTGGGTTATGCCCACTTTTGGATAACATTTGTTGGTGCATACGGAGTTTTCTTCCCAATGCACTTCTTAGGACTTGCAGGTGTACCTCGTCGTTACTATACGTTTACTGAATTCCCAATCTTCGATGATTTGGTTGATATCAATGTAATGGTTACTTGGTTTGCTATATTATCAGCATCTGGTCAAATTATTTTCTTATTCAATTTCTTCTACAGTATTTTCAAAGGTCAGAAAGCTCCTCAAAATCCATGGAAATCTAACACATTGGAATGGACTGCTCCTGTTGAACACATTCATGGAAACTGGCCAGGTGCTATACCAGAAGTTCACCGTTGGGCTTACGATTACAGTAAACCAGATCGTACTGAAGACTTTGTCCCTCAGAATGAACCAATGACTGAAAAAGAAATTGCTGAAGGTGCTCATTAAGTAATCCTGAATAGAATTTTATAAAAACGTCCTTCCAAACAAGAAGGACGTTTTTTTTGGAACCAATTCCAATGTAACTTGCCAACATGAATCCCAATCTCGATCCTGAACTTAATAACTTAACTTCCAAAGACAAGGAAATTGAAAAAGTTTTAAGACCTGCGAGTTTTGATGACTTTACAGGTCAGCCTCACGTGCTCGATAATTTGATGGTATTTGTTGCAGCGGCTAAAATGCGCGAAGAAGCATTGGATCATGTTTTACTTCATGGTCCTCCAGGATTGGGTAAAACTACCTTAGCCAATATTATTGCGAACGAATTGGGAGTTGGTTTTAAAGTTACATCCGGTCCCGTTTTAGATAAACCCGGAGATCTTGCAGGCTTATTAACCAATCTTGATCCTCATGATGTATTATTCATTGATGAGATTCACAGATTAAGTCCCGTCATTGAAGAGTATTTGTATTCGGCAATGGAGGATTATAAAATTGATATCATGATTGAAACCGGTCCCAATGCCAGATCAATACAAATCAGTTTAAATCCTTTTACATTAATTGGGGCAACTACCCGCTCGGGATTGCTCACCGCACCATTAAGAGCTCGATTTGGTATTAATTCCCGATTGAACTATTATGATGCAAAATTGCTAACTAAAATTGTGCATCGGGCTGCTGGAATTCTTCAAATTGAAATCAATGATGCCTCGTCGAAAGAAATTGCGGGCAGAAGCAGAGGAACACCAAGAATTGCAAACGCACTGTTACGGCGTGTGAGAGATTTTGCGATGGTTAAAGGAAATGGAACTATCACGTTAGAAATTACTAACCTTGCTCTTGATGCCTTGAATGTAGATAAATATGGTTTGGACGAAATGGACAATCGTATTTTAAGTACAATCATCCAGAAATTTAAAGGTGGCCCAGTTGGAGTTACTACCATTGCAACCGCATGTGGAGAAGATGCAGAAACAATCGAAGAAGTTTACGAACCTTTTTTAATTCAGGAGGGATTTATTGTTCGAACTCCGCGTGGAAGAGAAGTTACCGATTTAGCATACCGACATCTAGGAATGAGCCGCTTCAATAAACAAGGCGGTTTATTTGATGATTGATTAACATTCATTTGATTTGACTACAACTGATATTCTTGCCAATAATCGTACTTCAATCGTTAAAGCGATTGCCAAGGATCTTGGTTTTGATTTCTGTGGTATTTCCAAAGCCGAGCAATTAAGCGAGGAAGCATTTCAATTAGAAAATTGGTTAAATAAAGGAATGCATGGGCAAATGAGCTACATGGAAAATCATTTCGACAAACGCATTGATCCTCGTCAATTGGTTCCGGGTGCAAAATCCGTGATTTCACTTTTATTTAATTACTACACAGATACGATTCAAGATGACCCAGAATCTCCTAAATTATCGATGTATGCAATGGGAGAAGATTACCATTCCGTGATAAAACGAAAACTCTTTCTATTCTTAGATCAAATTCGCTTGCAAATTGGAGATGTTGAAGGACGCGTTTTTGTTGACTCAGCTCCCATCATGGATAAAGCTTGGGCCAAACGAAGTGGTTTAGGATGGATTGGAAAAAACTCAAATCTGATTAACAAACAGCAAGGTTCATTTTTCTTTATTGCAGAACTGATTTTGGATTTACATCTCGAGGCAGATGGCCCAATTAAAGATTATTGTGGTTCTTGCACCCGGTGTATCGATGCTTGTCCTACAGAGGCAATCATTGAACCTCATGTAGTAAATGGAAGTAAATGTATATCGTATTTCACCATCGAATTAAAAGATCAAATACCAGAATCCTGGAAAGGAAAATTTGATGATTGGATGTTTGGTTGCGATGTTTGTCAGACTATTTGTCCTTGGAATAGATTTTCGAAACAACATCAAGAACCCGCATTTGACCCAGATTCAGAAATGATAGGGATGAAAAAAGCCGATTGGCAAGAATTAACCGAAGAAACCTT
>JBBALS010000134.1:4251-5466 GCA_040402915.1 Flavobacteriales bacterium | reverse complement strand
TGTCCATATTCACCAAAGCCAAGTGGGTCGACAGGTTCGTAATCATATATTACCAATGCGGTAGAGCCGTCGGGAAGCGAAAAAACAGAATTGATGAAATTGGATTCAACACGATTTGTGTATCTATATTCTTTCCCTGAGAAAATTTGATCGTTGATTTGTGTGTAAACTTCGTGCTGTAAAAAACAGGTTGCGTCTTTGTATATTAAATCCAACCGTTCGACTTCAACATTATTTGATGTTTTTGATTTTGAGTAGATTAACTGAATTGGATAAAAGAAAAATTCGGTAAGTGCTTCAGAGATAAAATCCTTGCCGTAAATAATTCCTCCAACATTTAATCCAAATGCCTTCCATGAACCACCCGAGAAAATTACATCTTGATTGATTCCCATTTTTTTAATCATCGAAGATGGAACTCCCTCTGGAACGATATTCAATGCAAATGGCAAGTCAACTTTATTGAAATAGTAAGGTCTTCCATAAAAGCGATTAGCACTGGAGCTAATAATCTGTTCAGATGTTTCATCGGAATCACTATCAATAATATCAATCACATATCGGATTTCAGTCATTTTAACAGCTCTTGCAAAACCCAAACATTTGTTGTGCATCGCAATGCGATAATGAAGTCCGCTATCTGTTTTTGAAACATTATACTTTGCAAACGACGATAAATCATCGAGCTTCATTCCCAATTGATTTTCAAGTGGTTTGTATTTGTCTAAATCGAGTTGTTTGGCGATGCTTTGATTGCTCGAAAATTCAAACCGGGTAATCCCATTAAAAACATATTCTCGTTTTAAGTTATTTGCTTGCGGAACAATTGGCTTTATTTCCAATCCAGATTCAGCATTTTTAAGTTTCCCTTTCGGATAATCGGCATCTTGAATGAAACGTTGAAGGTTGGCTTCGTCGCCACTTTCGGCAGAATTTCGGAAAATGAACGTTTTTTTATTTTTTTCTCCAACTATATAATCACTGAAATCGCTCCATGGTGATCCAAACCAAATGTCGATTCGATCTTGGTTTGTAATGTGATCGTCTTTAACAAAGACATCGAAGTAAAATGAATCTGCAGTAAAATTTCCCTTGGCATTTGCAGACAAATCAATTTCAGAAGGCAATTCTTTACTCGGGATTTTATAAAATTGAGTATGCGAAACTTCAAGTTTTTCTTGCGATAATAATGCATGAGAAGTGCATAATAGGAGA
>JBBALS010000134.1:0-4151 GCA_040402915.1 Flavobacteriales bacterium | reverse complement strand
AAGGCCGCCGCCGAAATTATCAAAACGGAACCCGCTGCCAAATCTTTCGCATTGCCAATTAAAGGGTCGCGATCCTTTGTAATTCTATCGCAAATTCGTTCAACAGCGGTGTTGATTAATTCGGATGATAGAACTGCTGCAATACATAAAAGCACCATCATCCATTCTATTTGTGTAATGTTGAAAAACACGGCAAACGCAATAGCTATGAATGCTGCAAATACATGAAATCGGAAATGCAGTTCAGTTTTAAATCCACTTTGAATTCCTTTCCATGCATTTCGAAATGAGGCAATTCGTTTTTTCAAGTTATCCATTCCAAATAATTTGATGGTGTAATAACTTGGAATTCAGATTCAGGGTAGGCCTGAGCCCATGCTGTTGGAACTTTCACTTTCCGATCTTCTTTCCATTTACATTCAAATGCATATAGTTTCCCACCTCGGTCTTCTATCCAATCAATTTCTTGTTGTTGATAGGTTCGCCAAAAATAATTCAATGAATGTAAATTGTTGTACGATTGGAATTTTAACCGCTCCATAATCACGTAGTTTTCCCAAAGTTCTCCAATATCCGATCGCATTGTTATTGGATTGAAATTATTGATTAGCGCATTTCGAATTCCATTATCGAGAAAATAATAACGCGCGTGTCGGGTGACTTCTTTCCTTAAATTTCTGCTAAATCCGTTTACTCTTTGTATCACAAAAACTTTTTGTAATAGATCCAAGTAGCGGTCAACGGTATTTTTACTGATTCCCAAATTTCGACTTAATTCATCCAATGAAACTTCCTTCCCTGGCTGAAATGCAATCAATCGAAGCAATTCACTCACCTTATTGGAATTCCGAACACCTTCAAATTCTAAAATGTCTTTCAATAGATACGAAGAAACCATATCGCGCAAGTAATTCGCCTTGTCTTCTAAACTTGATAAATGTAAAAGCTCTGGGTAATTTCCATAGACCAATCTCTCTTGTAAACGCGATCGGGTCTCAATGAGGTTTTCATAAGGTGAATACTCTTGTTGCGAAAAGGGATACAGAAAAATATCTTTCTTTCTTCCTGTAAGTGGTTCTCCTGTTCCATTTCTTAAGTCAAACACTGAAGAACCCGTTGCAACAATATGTAATCCCTCAATCTCATCAACCATCAACTTAAGCACCCAACCAATTTCAGGAATTCGATGCGCTTCATCAATAACCAATAATTTATTTTCCCCAATAATGTTCTTGTAATTAGCAACAGTTCTATTCTGCAGAAGCTGTTGAACAGAAGTATCCTCGCCATTTAATGACAAATACGGCATTCCGAGTTTGGGTAAAAGCTTTTTCAAAAACCAGGTCTTACCTGTTCTTCTAGCTCCCAAAAGCAATACAACTTTATTCGGCATCAGCGCTTTTCGAAAATTAACCTCTGCAGCTCGTTGGATTTCCATGAAGCAAAAGTACGAAAATAATTTCCTACTGACGATATTTAATGTAATTCAGTCATCATACTGACGATATTTTATGTAAAATAGTCAGTAGGCCTAGGAACTTGCCTTCTTGTAAATAGGAACTGTCGAACATGCTTCACCATACATAATGCTTAAAGCAATGGACCTCAATTTATTGGTAAGCATGAAATAGGCTGAGCGAGGAACTGGTAAATTACCACATCCTTTAATGATCAATCTCTGGTTGATAAATGGAGTCAAGTCGAGATGCTCAATAGCTTCCATATATAATTCGGATTCAAGATTTTCAAGATCCCCGAAAACCGTCTTCTTTGCGAATGGCTCGAGTTGAGCTGCAATGATCATATATGCCCAAACGGGAATAATGGCATCGGCAGAGCAATGAACAGCAACATACGCGTTTTGATAAACCGACCAATCGTGTGCTTTAATCCATTCGCGAAAATCTTTCTCACGAAGAATTTGCTCCATAAACAATTGCTCCTTGATGTCAATTTGGATACGAGAACCTTTTACATAATAATCTTCAAGGTCGATATTAACGAGATTGCTATTTGCGACTTTATTGATAATGGTTTCTTCCATGACTAAGGCAGTTCTTATAAAAATCCGAGTTCCAATTTCGCTTCTTCGCTCATCATGCTTTGTTCCCATGTTGGTTCAAAGGTAATTTCAACTTTCGCAGAATTAACTCCTTCAACGGTGCGAATTTTATCTTCAACATCGGGTGGAAGTGTTTCTGCTACCGGGCAGGATGGCGATGTTAAGGTCATCAACACATGAACATCAAACGCTTCATTGATATTGACTTCGTATATAAGTCCAAGTTCGTAGATGTTAACTGGGATTTCCGGGTCATAACATGTGCGAATCATGTCAATCACATCTTTCTCGAGTTGTTCAATCGTCTTCTCCATGAAATTAATTCTTAATATATTTTGCTGCTTCGAGCTTCATTCGTCGAATCATAGATTCAAGTCCGTTAGATCGTTGCATCGATAAATTATCACGTATTCCTGTTTTCTCAAAAAAATCCAATTCAGATTTAAGAATCTCTTCTGGCTTTTCGTTTTCAAAAACACGCATCAACAAACTTAATAAACCTCGGGGAATTTGTGCTTCGCTATGGCTCACATAGTGAACATGTTCGCCATCGAATGAAGAAGCGATATACACTTTGTTTTGACAACCATGAACGATATTCTCTTCGATACGATATTGGTCTTCTAACTCAACAATATTTTTACCATGATCGATTACATAGCCGAATTTCTCTTGCCAGTCATCGAACATTTCAAGTTCCTCTATGATTTCTAATTCTTTTATTAGAATACTCATGATAACATCTGTTTGGCCACTTTGATTGAATCAATCATGCGATCAATTTCTGAAGTCGTGTTATAAAAACTAAACGATGCACGCAAAGTTCCCGGAATTCCAAAGAAATCCATTATTGGTTGGGCGCAATGATGTCCGGTGCGCATGGCAATTCCTTTTTTATCCAAGATAAATCCAATATCATACGGATGAAGACCTTCAATGATAAATGAAATTACAGGCACTTTATGAGCTGATTCGCCAAAAATTTTCAGTCCATCTACTTCATTTAATCGTTCAGTTGCATAGTGCAATAAATGCTGTTCATACTCCCAAACTGCATCGTGATTTAAGGCATTCCAATAGCGAATTCCTTCAGCCATCGCAATGCTTCCGCAAATATTAGGCGTTCCTGCTTCAAACTTCAAAGGAGAATCGTTGTAGGTTGTTTTCTCAAAAGTAACCGTCCGAATCATATCGCCACCACCTTGCCAAGGCGGAATTTCGTTGAGCAATTGCAACTTGCCGTAAAGCACACCAATTCCTGTGGGACCTAGAATTTTATGCGCAGAAAAAACATAGAAATCGCAATCCAAATCTTGCACATTTACTGGGAAATGCGGAACCGCTTGGGCTCCATCTACCAGAGTCAGGGCTCCAAATTTTTGCGCTAATTGAATGAGTTGTTTTACTGGATTAATGGTTCCGAGCGCATTCGAAACATGCATCATTGCTAGCAAGCGCGTGCGAACACCAATCATTTTCTCGGCCTCTTCTAAAATGAGTTCACCTCGATTATCCATTGGAATCACTTTCAGAACAGCCCCAGTTTGTTCACATAGCATTTGCCAAGGAACAATATTGGCATGGTGCTCCATGGCAGTGATAAGAATTTCATCCCCTTGTTTGAGATAATTTCTTCCCCAAGTTTGGGCAATTAGATTGATGCCTTCGGTAGTTCCTCGCGTAAAGATAATTTCATCGGCACTATTCGCTTGAATAAAGGACTTGATTACTTCACGTGATTGCTCGTATGCCGACGTTGCGAGTTGACTCAAATGGTGAACTCCGCGATGAATATTGGAATTGTACGATGAATAATAGTGAACAATTGAATCGATTACCGACTGAGGTTTTTGAGAAGTTGCGCCATTGTCGAAATACACCAAAGGACAGCCATTCACCTGTTGATGAAGGATGGGGAAGTCCTTTCGAATACGTTCAACATCAAACAAGGATGTATTCATGGCAAAAGTTAAGTTCAAATTCGTTCAGATATCAATAGAGCAGCGGATTCGCGCAAAGACGGATGTGGAATATGCTCCACTATTTCGGAAGCATAAGCAGTCAAGAGAAGCGAGCGAGCTTTGTCCAA
>JBBALS010000133.1:0-5474 GCA_040402915.1 Flavobacteriales bacterium | reverse complement strand
AGTTCTTGTATTTAGCTTGGTTACACTTTGTAGCCAAGCTCAATACAAAGCTTAAGTCGAGATTGCTTTCAGAAATGTTCGATTTAATTATTATTTCTAGAGATCACCAATTATTAATTCTTGGTTAGATGCTCTGAAAATATTTAAGATTGCCCGCTGCCATCTCGGTAGCGGGCTTTTTATTGAATATTCATCCAATTTAATTGCATCTCCGAAAGTTTTCAAGACAAATAAAATAGTTGGCATTTAGTTATTCAGATTTGCCGTTTTGGGCTATTCCCCAAATTCACTAATTTAGTTCACATTCAATTCAACGTTATGCGTCTACTTTTCCTTGCTTTAATTGCGGTGTTTTTCGCAAACAACATCTCCGCTCAAAAAGTATTTTCGGTGAAATACTCTTCCCAAGCAGATGTAAAAGTATTTGTGGTGAACTACGAATCGCAAGCCGATTTGCTTATTTACAAAGTCAAGTACGATTCGCAGGCGGTTGATAACAATGGCAAGTGGCTCTTTACACAGTATGAAAGTCAAGCCAAGAAAAAAATCTTCTTCGTCGATTACGAAAGCCAAGCCGATTTGAAGATTTTCTTTGTGGATTATGAAAGTCGCGCGGGTTGGAAAAACTCAGCCAAGAAGCAGCTGATGTATTAATGAATAAAGCTATTTATTATTCATCTTCCCGAATCAACAAGAAGATCTTCTGTATCGAATGTGTTTTGAATAGCACCACTGTATGCATTTGATTTTATTCCGTAAGGACTTATTATAGTTAAATGAACGGACGACCTTGTTTGGGTTTCACGTTTAAATGCATCAATTTTCTCCATGAGTACCTGGAGGTATTCTTTATCGATTGTAAATGGAGTAATTGAGAACTTGATTTCGAATATGTTAATTATCTGATCGCGGCGTTCCATAATCAAATCAATTTGATGGGGCTTACTTTCTTTTGAGCGCCAACAAGCGAGATTCACTTCAATACCTGAAATGCCAAGAGCATTTTTTAGTTGGTCAGTATGCATCAGGCAAAGTAATTCGAATGCATATCCAGACCAAGCTCGGTGCCTTGGATGATCGATAAAACTCAACCAAGATTGAGGACTAGCTTTTTTATCGTTTTCTAAAAAATTGAAATTAAAAAGTGTAAAAAAATCGGTTAGCTGATAAATTGATTCTCTTGATTTGCGTCCGATTGGATTATATCGCCTAATGAAATCGCTCTGCTCAAGTTCTTCTAAAACTTTTGTTGCCCCTCCTCCATTTGGTTGTTTACTTAGTTTGAGAAGTTCGTCTCGATTTAGCCCCATTTTTTTGGTTGACAAAGCTTTAACAATAGCTTCATGCGCCTGATGATTTTTAAATAATGCAGCATATAAATTCTGCATTTCATTTCTAAGCAACGCAGATTTTCCAATTACAAGCTCATCAATTGCTTGTGCTGCACTTTTTCCTTTGCTTATCAAACTCCAATAATATGGAACACCACCCAAGACTAAATACATTTCCATAAGTTGGTGAATGTTCCACTCTATATTCATTGACTCAACAAGCAATTTGCATTCTGCCAAACAAAAGGGTTTCAGTCGAATGTGTTCTGTAATTCGGTTGTGAAGACCTCCTCGGTTGTTTAGAAGTTTGCCAATCATCCATGATGCCGCCGACCCACATACGATTAAAAGAACATCTTCACGTGCCGATGCCCAACTATTCCAAAAATGTTCAAAGGCCGGAAGAAATCCCGAACGAGGAGTATCGAGCCAAGGAAGCTCATCAAGAAAAATTAGTTTTTTCTCCTCAGGCCGCAGTTCCAAGTTCCGTTTTAAAAGTTGGAATGCCTCTAACCAATTTTCTGGTCGTTTTTTTTGATCCTGTGTTCCAAACGTCTGAACTATACTATGATGAAAATTCACCAACTGTTGGGAAAGCGAATTGCTCGCCAAAGCGGTGTGTTGAAATGTCATTCGATCTCGAAAAACTTGTCTTACCAAAAACGTTTTCCCAATTCGCCGCCTGCCATACAATACAACAAATTCAGAACGTGTTCTGTTGTAAAGCTCGTTTAATCGATTGATTTCTTTTTTCCTACCAATTAGCCCCATAGTGCGCTACAAATATAAAAAAATAATAGTTATAGCGAACTATAGGCGCTGTTTTGTGTTTGAAAATCGAAGAAATACTATTTTCTGTGACAAGCAAATTACGTTTTTTATGGTGTTTATTTTGGAATTTAATTTTAACTTTTTAGAAGGTTTCTTACCATACAAGATAGTCAACAACCACAAGTCCAAGCGACTCAATTAAAATTAAAGTACGTTTTTTAAATTTCCCAATGAGGATTTCTCATATCAATTCTTGTTCGAAAACACGGAACATCTATAAGTATAGCATTTCCATGCAGGGCTTTAGAAGAAGTCATTTTTGCAAATCATTTGCAAAATATCATGAAAACGTTTTAAGTTATTGAATAATAGATCTATAGATTACCAAATTAAGTAAGAGTTTTCACCAATAAAAATAGAGTTAACGAGGAGACTTATTTAAGTTTTGAAACTGCCATCTTAAAAATTCCAATTCTTTAATTAAATGATTAATGTAAATGTCTTTTTCTTTAATCAGATCTAATAAATGAGCTTCGTTAAAAGCATTGGAATTTTCCTTTTTGTTAAGAATTTCTTCGGGACTAATTTCTAAAATGGATGCAATTTTTAGGAGACGAGTTGTACACAATTTTGTTCGCCCCAACTCAATTCTACTATATGTGTTTTGGGAAACACCTAGCTTATCAGCCATGTATTCTTGCGATAGGCCTTTTGTTACGCGAGCAATGCGAATGATTTCGGGGGGGGGGGGGGGGGGGGGTACATTAACTACTCAATTATTCGCTAAAGTACTTAAAAATCGAGTTTGAATACTACTCTATTTTATTGAAAATTTAATCTTTAAGAAATCACAATTTTATAATCTAAAACTTAGAAAAAATGAGTTTAAAAAAGGCAAGAGAATCAGCAGCAAAAACCAAAGATGGCAAGGTTGATTTAAGAACAAAAGAGGGGAAAGAAGTTGCGAAACTGAGAGAAGAACGCAATGAAAAAAGGAAAGAACGAAAAGCATCAAAGAAATAAATTGTTCAATGAGTAAATTACATACTATTGTAATCGGCACTTCCAAATCGAAAAATTCAGCGGTCTATTATCTAGATTCAAAAAATAAATTTTGGGGATTAATTCACAAAGCAAGAGTAACTCCAAAACTCCTAGAGCCCAACGAATTTAAAGAATTAATTGATAAATACGGTATTGGTTTTGGTGAGCTAGCTTTCGATCATGTTTTCTTAGGTGATGATATTGAAAACGTATCTATCACAAATGATAAATCTCTGAATGATCAATTGGATTCTCTGAATAACGGCATTCCCAAATTAATTCAACATTTGCAGAATATTAAACCCAAACGAATAGTTTTTAATGGGAAGTCAGCAGCGTCTGTTTTTTATCAATTTATAAACAACAATAAAATTGATAAAGTTTCTGCCGCATATGCTAATGAACAAGGTTTTCAATTTGGAAAAATTGGTGTTTGGAATGATATTGAAATTTGGATGATGCCAAATATGTCCAACGCTGCGGGTAAAAGTTGGAAAGATGATAAAGGAGAAGAGAATTGGTTGAAATTTTGGGTAATCACCTCAAAAGAAATCATCTCAAAGCAAAATTACTGGAAACTATATTTGTCAATTGGAATCATCCTATTGGTTATAACTACTTACTTTTTTTTAAAATAAAATCACATGGCAAGAGAATTATCAATGAATGGGAATGTAAAATTGAAAACCATTCTTCAAGAATTTACGGATCGTTTCCCTTATATCCGAATTAGTATTTATGCATCTTCGGAACGAGAGAAAAGTTCAAAAACACCCTTGGATTATGAAAAAACAATTTCGGAGGTTCGTGAAAAGAAATCATCTGACCCAGCAACAATAAGAGGTGGACAGAAAGTTAAGAACCTTGAAAAAATGATGAATGATATTTTCGGTCTTTATTGTCAAGTAGCATACACTGATAAAGAAGGAAAACCTTATTATACATCAGGGAAACAAGATGATTTGTCTTTGAGAGAATTAAATGCTCATGGCGAAGAGAATGGATGGGCAAAAGACAAATGGCATACTTCGGTTTAAATAATGGCAGATAACAAAGCTAGAATTAAAGGACTCAAATTAGAAATTACTCGAGTAAAGGTCTATATTGACGGTAAGAAGAATACAATTAAAGCCCATAAAGCAGGTAAGAAAAGAGTTGCAGACCGATATAAAAATTTAATAAAATCTGCTGATTCAAAGGGAAAAGAAAAGTTAAGGGAAAAGAAGAAAAGCGAAATAGAAAATTACGACAAACAAATTGCAGTATTAAATAAAGCAATAGAAGACCAAAAAAAACAGATAAACAGATTGAAGGAGCAAATTTCAAAACTATAATTTTTATGGGAAGTATTATTGCTTTGATTTGTGGAATTATTTCTGGAATTGCCGCTTTTGTTATTATTTGGGGTTTTTCGGATTATTTTATACCTCCCAGATATAATTGGTCGAAAAGTATTTTTTCGGTTTTCCTAATAAAGTTAGGTGCGGCAGGAGGAGCTGCATTTATGGCTTTTGCATTTATATCAAATTTATTATTAAAAATGTTTAAATAAAATTCACAATTAACAGAAGGTAAAGCCCGTTTTCAATAAGAAAAAGGGCTTTACTTTTCGAAATTGCTCGAAAAGAAATCGAATTAAGTTTTATTCTTCCTCTCTTTTAAATCCAAATTCAAAATAGCTTTCAACACGAAGGAGTTGAATTTCTTTTTCAAGTTGCATATCTTTATCGGCAGCACCGCTCACCAAAATATGCTGAGCTTTTGAAAAACTACTATGAATCAATCGGCTTGGTTTGCGCAGATTACTGATTCCTCCTAGTTTTATTTCAATGGTTTGAATTACATCCATACCATCAACAAGCAACAAGTCAATCTCTCCTCCACTGTGCTCTGCATAGAAATAGGGTTGTGAAGATAATCTTACATCAGCCGCTGTTTTTTCAATAATAAATCCCTCAAAAGAAGCCCCGCATCCAGGATGTCGATTAAGATCTTGGCGGGTTCGAATGCCCAAGAGATAGTGCAATAATCCACTATCGCGGAAATACAGTTTGGGGTTTTTAACCAATCGTTTTCCTGAGTTTACAAACCAAGGCTGAAGCAAACGAATAATACCTGCATTCTCTAAAAAGTACAAATAGGTTTTAATGGTATTTACGCTTAAACCAAGCGAACGCGCAATGTTACTCATATTGAGCACCTGTCCATTTAAATGCGCTAACATAAACATCAAACGAAGCGTTACTCCTGGTTCTGCTGGCATTCCTAATAAAGGCAAATCGCGTTGAACATAAGTGTTAAGATAATTTTCTAACCAATCTTTTCTTA
>JBBALS010000132.1:0-5475 GCA_040402915.1 Flavobacteriales bacterium | reverse complement strand
GCAATCTGGTAGAATAATTTGAGGATATTTTCTTCCAATGTTTTGTTGGTGTTTTTTCTCCGTTCAAACCATTGAGCTAGAATGCCGCGATTTGGAGCAAACACCATGGACAGGGCAGCAATAAAAGTTGCCGCAACTACAATCCATGGACCTGTCGGCATAGCAGGAGCTGTATACGAAACAAACGCGCCCAAATATCCCGACAACATTCCAAATAGCATGGCAAGAAATAACATTACTCGAATTGAATTAGTCCACATGCGAGCCGCTAATGCTGGTGTAATGAGCAATGCCGACATCAACACTACACCTACAGCTTGAATACCTACAGAAACAGCCCAAACAGTTAAACACGATAATGCAAATCGTAACCAACGCACAGGAAAACCAATCGAAACAGCAAATTCTTCATCGAAAGAAATTGCTGTAAAACCTCGCAAAAAAATGAAGATGATACTAAGTATTCCTGCGGATGAGAAGGCGAATAAGCGAATATCCTCTAACGTGATTGAAGCGGCTTTACCAAACAGAAATTTATCCAATCCCGCTTGAGAGGCATTTCCACTGTGTTGTATTGAAGTAAGCAGCACGATTCCAATTCCAAAAAACACAGAAAGCATCAATGCAATGGCGGTGTCTGGACGGGTTTGTCGGCTCCGTGTTAAGCCCTCCATGATGAGCAAACTCAGCATTCCACTGATGATTGCTCCTATTAAAAAATACAACGGATTTTTCTCACCGGTGAGAATAAAAGCCAAGCAAACACCCGGAAGTACACTGTGCGAAACAGCATCGCCAATGAGTGCACGTTTGCGGAGAAAAGTAAAACATCCCACAATGGCGGACATCCCACAAAGAATAATCGATCCAGCAACAACCAACAGGACGTTTGGCTCGCGAAGAAGTAAAAAATCGATTAGATTTTGGGAGGTCATTTTTCGCGAACTGGAAAGTTACGTTCCCGAAGTTGATCACCTACCTGAGAAAGCACGGTTAGTTTACCGCTGTATGTTACTTTCAGAAGCTCGTCGGTAAAAACATCTTCTACAGGTCCGCATGCGATGAGTGATGCATTTAACAAAACCAACCAATCGAAATATTCGCGTGCAGTATGTAAATCGTGATGCACAACGACGATGGTCTTCCCTTCTGATTTCATCTTACGAAGCAGTTCCACAATCGACTGTTCCGTGGCGGCATCCACTCCTACAAAAGGCTCATCGAGTAAATATAAATCGGCTTGTTGTGCCAGGGCTCTTGCCAAAAATACGCGCTGTTGTTGTCCGCCCGAAAGTTGTGAAATTTGTCGGCTTGCATAGTCTTGCATATTCACTTGTTCGAGTGCTTCTTGCGCAATGGCTTTATCTTCTGGAGAAATACGTTGGAACATGCCGCGTTTTTGAAAACGGCCCATCAACACCACATCCATTACGGTAGCAGGGAAATCCCAATCCACTGTTTGTCTTTGGGGAATGTACGACACACGTTGACGAACATCGCCCAAGTCTTTATCGAAAATTTTCGAATAGCCCGAATTAAGCGGCACTAGGCCCAAAATTGCTTTTAATAAGGTAGATTTCCCTGCTCCATTGGGCCCCATAATACCAATGATTTGTCCTTGCGGGAGCGTAAAATCAATTGACCACAATACCGGTTTGCGGTGGTAAATGACCGTGAGGTTATGTGCTTCGATGGATGGATTCTGAATTTCCGGCATATTAGCGTAAAGCTTTAGCAATTGTGTTTGCGTTGTAGCGCAGCATTCCTTTGTATGTGCCTTCGGGAGTTCCGGCTTTTCCCATTGAATCGGAGAACAAGGTTCCACCAATAATAACCCGATGACCTTTTGAGGCACAGCCTTCGATTACCGCTTGCAATGATTTTTGAGATACTGAACTTTCTACAAAAACAGCTTTTATTTTTCTGCTAACGAGTAAGTTAACCATGTTGCTAACATCCTGTAGTCCATATTCAGAAACGGTTGAAATGCCTTGTAAACCGCGAACTTCCATGTTATTTGCTAATCCAAAATAACGAAATGCATCGTGCGAAGTAATAAGAACACGTTGATTGGCAGGGATCGATTGAATGCTTGTATACACTTCTTCTTTCACCTTTTCGAGTGTATCGCGGTATGTACGGTAGTTTTTTCCAATACGAGCTGAATCGTTTGGAAACAATTGTTGCAATGTATCGGAAACTCCTCGAACTCCATATAACCAAACTCGTGGATCCATCCAAAGATGTGGATCGATGGTCTGCGTTCCATCTCCAGCACGTTGTAATTGGTTTTCCCAAACATAATCGCCCACCGCTAAGACGGGTTTGTTTCGTGCAATTTTATGAAGTACCTCGATCATTTTCCCTTCTAAATGCTGACCACTGTATAAGATGATATCTGCTTCCGAAAGTAAATTCATATCGCCCTGCGAAGCTTTGTACAAATGAGGATCTACGCCAGGGCCCATTAAAACTTGTATATCAACTAAATCGCCTAATACATTTCTCGCCATATCGGCTACCATTCCGGTTGTTGCAACGAGCTTCTTTTTACGATTATTGGGTTGTTCCGATGGAGAAGAACAGGCATAAAAAAGAGAAATCAAACAATATAGTAACACGCTAAATAAACGCTTCATCAATGTCAGTATTTGAGTGCGAAGATACTATTTATATGCATCTAAATATATTTTTAGATTAATCTAAATTTCCAATTAAAATTCCAATTTATTGGAAGACAAAAAGATGAGCACATGTTGAATTTTCTGTGATTGATTATGGCAGCACATTTCTGCTAGAGAAAATTCTGAGTCCATTTGAACTATTGTATAGCTCGATGAGAGTGATTTAGAAAATTTACGCAGCCATAAATAAAAGAGTCATTAATGAGAAAGATAAATCCGCACTTATGATTAAAATTTTGATGAAAACGACTTTCATATTACATCAATTCACAAATTAAATTAAAAACAATTCATCCCGAAATGCTTGATTTAATAATAGATAGATTAATTCTCAGCCGTAAATCAGATTCACTTTTGCTAGAATGTCCAAAAATTCTTACGCAGGTATGTTGTTGAATTGTTTGTGTATTTACTCATGAGATTAGGTGAATAGATTTGGTCATACTTAATTTAAAAATATGCATCATGAAAAATAAATACATTTTCACACTAGGAATGCTTTCGTCAATCTTCATTGGAAAGTCGTTTGCACAAACATCCATAAAATATCAAGCTCTGAATCAAAGTGTTGTTTCGATTCAACAATCGGGCACTAGTTCATTCGGCACTTTTCGAACCATGGAATCGCTTCAATATTCTGAAGGAGGCGATAACAGAGCCATTCAGATTAAAATTGAGCAGCCACTTTGTGATCAACAACTTGGGGTTTTAGCAATGATTAATCCATCAGGAGCCGATTGGAAATACAAAATCCTTCGTAAAGAAGGTGATTTAATTAGTGAAGGAAAAGTTGGCTATGATCGTCGCATTGGAAGTTTAAAAGCGGGGAATTATTTGGTCAACTTTACATTACCTGATGGAACTTCGACCATCGATGAGTTTGTGGTACGATCACCTAAAGGGGTACAAGTAGAAATTGCTCTTGCAAAAACCAATCAATACAGTATTGGAAAAGACATAAAAATCAAAGCATCTAGCGATTTTGCAACCGAATATGTTTGGCACTTTGGGGATGATTCAAAACCTGAAATTGGCGCTGAAACGGCAACACATTCTTATGCAAAACCAGGAATTTACAACATAACGGTTGAAGCTACCAATTTTGATTGTAGCAGCACCTTAGTAAAACAAATCAAGATAACAGGGGCAACTGCTTCAACTCAATCCGAAAACTAAATAAAAATTTTAATTTGAAGCCGGATGTTTCTTTTCGAAGATTGCATCCGGCTTTTTTACATCTTTGGCACATGAAACTACTTCAAGATTTATGTGCTATTCGGGCGACCTCTGGCGATGAGGAACCGATGAAAAATTTCGTGCTCAATTATATTCAAACCAATCAACATTCCTGGAAACAACAACCTGAAATTCTATCTGGGAAAGGTTTTCAAGATTGCATTATGCTTGTTTTTGGAAAACCGAGAACTGCCATTTTTGCGCACATGGATTCGATTGGTTTCACGGTTAGATACGAAAATCAATTAGTTAAGATTGGTGGACCACGAACTCAAACAGGATACGAATTGGTGGGAAGCGATAGTCAAGGTGAAATTGAATGTACCCTGTTTGTTGATGCATACAATGATTCTTTGTCGTACCGTTTTAATCGTACCATTGAAACAGGAACGCCATTGAGTTTCAAACCCAATTTCCGAGAAACAGACAAAGAAGTACAATGTTGTTACATGGATAATCGGCTGGGAGTTTATGCGGCATTGAAAGTTGCCGAGACATTACAAGATGGGATTATTGTTTTTTCTTGTTGGGAAGAACATGGCGGTGGATCGGTTGGTTATTTGGCGGATAAGATGTACCGCGATTATGGAGTTCATCAAGCATTAATTTCTGACATTACGTGGATTACTGAGGGTGTTACACCGGGCAATGGAGTAGTTATTTCCATTCGGGATTCTGGTATACCACGTCGGTCATTTGTAAATAAAATCAGAAGCATTGCTCAAGAAACTAAAATTCCTTTTCAGTTGGAAGTGGAAGGAAGTGGCGGTAGCGATGGAACCGATTTACAAAAAAGTATGCTACCCATCGATTGGTGTTTTATTGGTGCTGCCGAACAACATGTTCATTCACCCAATGAGCTTGTAAACAAGGAGGATATTCGAAGTATGATTGATTTGTATTCGGTGCTGATGGAATCATTGTAATGAAATTTCAAAAAACAGAAAAGGTCGGATATACCGACCTTTTCTGTTTTCTAAAATAGTGTTCATCAATTCAACACGTTAATTACTCCCTCCACATGTTGGTCGTAGTTCTTTTCATCAATCAAATCAATTTTAAAGAAATAAGCACCCGGAATTACAATACTTCCTGAATTATTTCGACCATCCCAGCCGTTTTCATAATCGTATGAAGCATAAACTTGTTGCCCCCAACGATTAAAAATGGTGATATGGTAGGATATAATACCTTCGCCAACTGGAATGAAATAATCGTTTATGTCATCCCCATTCGGCGAGAAGCTATTCGGAATAAAAATCTTATATCCTGTTGTAATGGTAATACTTCGATCGGTTGAATCAGTACATGCATATTCATTCGATACATACTGCATAATGGAATAAATACCTGCAGAATCTGGGAAATAATAGTTTTGATTAAACCCAAACAAAGTATCTCCTGTAGAAATCACATACCATGCAGAATCGGCATTTAACGCAAAGCTTGTAAATTCAATTTGGGGTTCTAAAACAGTGGCTTCAAATTTATCCACAAGAAAACCAGAAGTCGGAACTGGAAACACATGGACCAAACTATCCATAAAAAGTGTATC
>JBBALS010000131.1:0-5503 GCA_040402915.1 Flavobacteriales bacterium | reverse complement strand
GCTATCGCCACACAGATAAAACCCTTTCGTTAAACGCGCATTCATCATGTTCCAGGGTTTTACTTTTAGGAATTGCGGATAACCTCCAACAAAACCACCCTTGCGGAGCGTCCAATTTTCCCAAGTTTCGGGTCCAGCAACATGCGAATAAACCACATCTTCCTTTTGCAAAAACCCATGTTGTTCCAAAGTTTCCAAAATGGCAGAGACCGCCTTCTCTTTATCGATGGGCGTTTTACACGGCAATTTCACATGTGTACTAACGGATGCAACACACATTCCTTCGGGTGATCTTAAGAGATCGTGTTCATCACTCAAACTAATAAAAATGCTGTTTGACCCCTCAAATCCAAGGTCTTTATTCAAATGGATTTGATGATGCAATGACGAAAACGATTTACTTCGTTTAAATACAATTCCCACCTGAAATGCCGAATTCAAATTTTCAATGGGCAGAATTTTGCGATTCAGTTTGGCTTTTAAGGATGATGTATCGACCAAGTCCAGAACATTATTCATCGGTATTCCAGCAATTACCTGATTGCATCGAATGGCTCCTCGGTTTGTCTGAACGATCCAAGTTCCTTTGGATTTATCAATCTCTGTAACACCGGTTTTCAAGTGCAAATCACCAGAATGGTTTTTCAAATACTCTACAAAAGGAAGAATGAGCTGAATCATCCCGCCAGGCAAATAGTAATTTCCTAGCAACGTATAACACAACGCCGTAGCGCCAAACAGGGCATTCACTTCTTTACAGGTGTTTTGAGCAGTAATCATTAGTTGCTCATTCACAAACTCAACAAATTCAATGTGTGTATCGAGTTTATGCTTTTTTAATAAATCAAAAGTGCTTTGGAAGGCAGATGGGATTTTCAAGAAATCGCCGACTTGCACCTTACGAATACACTCCATTAAATCGCTAAACGAATCGGGTGGAAAGGCAAGTTGCCGTGTTGAGGTGTTCCAAACGAATGTACTAATAGCATTGCATTCTTTCCAAAATTCGGCTTGCCCTTGCTTTCCAAAAACACGTTCAGCTTCTTTTATCCATTCGTCCAAATTGCCATAGCGCGAAATGGTAACCCCATTTTTCAATGAAATTTGCATGGGTGTTTCCAACTTCTGCGCTTGAATTTCAATTCCGGTTCTGTTGAGAATTTCACGTAATGGCATCCCTTCATCAAGTCCAACAAGTGTTGTTGCGCCTGCTTCAAAAATAAATCCTTTGCGGAAATACGAACTTACACATCCGCCAGGTAAATAATTTTGTTCAAGAACGATTACACGTTTTCCGGCTTTTGCCAATAAAACGGCAGCACTCAAACTTCCCAATCCCGAACCTATAACAACAACATCGATTTCGTTGGGCAGATTCCGGTCTGAAGTAGTATCAAAATATGTTGCCGGATTCATTACATTCATCGCTCTTTAACATAAGACATTGAAAAAAGTTCTATCTATGAAGAACATACTTTTCATCAATCGATAAACAATTCACACCATCATTCGTTAGTTACCCTGTTATGAAAGTTAGCATTTTCCGAAAAGAACACTTCAATGCCGCTCATCGGCTAAACAACCCTCAATGGGACGAAGAAACCAATCGCCGCATTTTTGGTAAATGCAACAATGCTAATTACCATGGCCATAATTACGAATTGGAAGTTCGTGTAAGCGGTGAAATTGATCCTGAAACGGGTTACGTTATGGACGTAAAATTTCTCAGTGACATTATGAAAGAAGAAGCTGTTGACCGCTACGACCACCGAAACCTTAACCTTGATATACCCGAATTTAAAGACCTCAATCCAACCGCCGAAAATATTGCTGTGGTAATCTGGAATAGAATCCGCAAACGATTGGACGAGCGTTTTACATTAACTGTTAGACTATATGAAACCGAACGAAACTTTGTTGAGTGTTCAGGAAACTGAAATATCCTTGGAAGACCTTTTAGGCGACGAACATATTGGAACCTCTGCCGATACGCCCCTTCGTGCTGATGCGTTCGATATGGACGATAAAACCAAAATGCTCAAAATCGAGGAACATTTTCGAGAAATTATGAACGTGCTTGGTTTGGATCTTACGGATGATAGCCTAAGAGGAACTCCTAAACGTGTTGCCAAAATGTACGTGCAAGAGATATTCTCCGGTCTCAACCCGAAAAACAAGCCCGAAATAGCCCTGTTCGAAAACAAGTACAAGTACAAAGAAATGCTCGTGGAAAAAGACATTACGTTTTATTCCAACTGCGAACATCATTTTGTACCCATTTTCGGGAAAGCGCATGTAGCCTACATCTCCAACGGACAAGTAATTGGCCTATCAAAAATTAATCGCGTTGTTCAATATTTTGCGCGTCGTCCGCAAGTTCAAGAACGCTTGACCATTCAGATTGCGGAAGAATTAAAGCGAGTGTTAAATACCGAGGATGTGGCCGTGGTAATTGATGCCGTTCATTTATGTGTTTCTTCTCGTGGAGTGCAAGACAACGATTCCAAAACAGTGACTTCGCATTTTGGTGGGAAGTTTAATGACGAAGCGTCACGTCGTGAATTCTTTACTTATATCGGAATGAAATAATGGAGACACGGAATTACGTAATTGCCGGAGGGACTTCAGGAATTGGTGCTGCTTTAACACTACAATTGGCAAACGAAGGACATCAGGTTTTTGTGTTTGCGAGAAACAGACACGAGCTTCCGGAGCATTCCAATATTCATTTTACATCGCTCGATTTGTCACAAGAATCGTTTCAATTAGAATCTTTGCCAGAACAAATTCATGGCTTTGCATATTGTCCAGGATCTATCAATCTCCAGCCATTTCATCGTAGTAAAAGAGAAACCTTTGTATCCGATTTTAATATCAATGTGCTTGGAGCCGTTCAATGCATTCAGCAATGTTTGGCTGGTTTAAAAAATGCCGGACAATCTTCAGTGGTTTTATTTAGTACCGTTGCCGTTCAAACAGGAATGGGCTTTCATGCATCGATAGCTGTTTCGAAAGGTGCCATTGAAGGATTGACACGATCTTTGGCGTCAGAATATGCATCAAGTAAAATCCGATTTAACTGCGTAGCACCATCATTAACGGATACGCCACTTGCCGATAAATTACTCAACACACCCGAGAAAAAAGAGGCTGGAGCGAAACGTCATCCGCTTGGTAAAGTTGGAATGCCGGCCGATAGTGCCAATGCAGCTTTCTTCCTTTTAAACCCAAATTCAAATTGGATTACCGGACAAGTTTTGGCAGTCGATGGCGGAATGGGTAGCTTGCGCACCATGTAATTATGGAGTATTCGCTCAACGACATTCAACACTTACCCGACCGTTTTCGCAGGAATCTTATAAACTCCTTACACGGTTTCAAAAGTGTTTCACTTATAGGAACCTGTAATTTGCAAGGACAAACCAACCTTGCCATCTTTTCTCAGATTTTTCACATTGGCGCAAACCCGCCATTGGTGGGCATTCTAGTTCGCCCGGATTCGGTCGATCGACACACCTTGAGAAATATCCGAGAAACTTCTTGGTTTACGATTAACCATATTCAAGAATCGTTTGTTGAATCGGCTCATCAAACAAGCGCTCGCTATCCCGAAGAAATTTCCGAGTTCGAAGCCTGTGGATTAACGCCAATAAATATCCCAGAAATTCCGGCTCCCTTTGTTGCCGAAAGCGCAATCCGTTATGCGCTATATAAAGTAGATGAAACCACTTTGGTAAACGGAACCATTCTCATTACAGGAGAAATCCGAACTATGCATGTGCCTGATACGATTGTTTCGGAAGATGGCTTTCTGCAAATTCATGAAGCAGGAACCATTGCTTCATCTGGTTTAGATGCTTATTATCGAGTTGATCCAATAAGTCGTTTTGCTTATGCTAAGCCTGATTTACCCATTTCAAAAATCCCGTTCGAAAGCAAAAAATGAGTAAAAAAGCACTATTCTGGTTTCGTCGCGATTTGCGTTTAAACGATAATGCAGGTCTTTATCATGCATTGAAAAACAATGAGCAAGTCCAAGCAATTTTCATTTTCGATCCTTCTATTCTCGATCGACTCGAAGACGAAGACGATGTTCGGGTAACGTTTTTACATCGTGAAGTAACGCGCATCAATGAGGAACTACAAAAAATTGGTTCGTCGTTGGATGTCTATTACGATTCTCCACAAAATGTATTTACCTCACTTGCTCTAGCCGGAGAAATCAGCGCTGTTTATACCAATCACGATTATGAACCGTATGCGCAACAGCGAGATTCGCATATAAATGAACTACTAAAAAAGCAAAACATTGCATTTCATACGTTTAAAGATCAAGTGGTTTTTGAAAAGGATGAAGTGATGAAAGATGATGGGAAGCCCTATACGGTTTTTACGCCCTACTCTCGAAAATGGAAGTTGAAACTCAGCGAAAAAGACATTCAATCGTTCCCAAGTGAAACGCTAAGTAATTCTTTTGTAAGAAGAGAAAAATCTGAGCTTCCAAGTTTGAAAGAGATGGGATTTGTTCCTTCAAAAATTACCATCCCGCCCAATATTTTGCTGGTTGATATTGTAAAACGTTATGCGAATCACCGCGATTTTCCTGCACAAAAGGGTACAAGCAAGTTGAGCGTTCATTTACGTTTTGGAACGGTTTCGATACGTGAATTGGTAAGAGAAGCTCGCGAATTAAGTGAAACATGGCTCAACGAATTGATATGGCGTGAATTTTACCAAATGATTCTTTGGAATTTTCCACAGGTGGTTCATAAAGCCTTTAAACCAGCTTACGATTTAATTGATTGGCGCCATGATTCCGATTCATTTAACCGCTGGTGTGAAGGAAAAACCGGCTATCCAATTGTAGATGCGGGAATGCGGGAATTGTTGGCAACAGGATTTATGCACAACCGTGTTCGTATGATTGTGGCCAGTTTTTTAACCAAGCACTTACTCATCGATTGGCGCTGGGGCGAAGCTTGGTTTGCCCGTAAATTGATGGATTTTGAATTGGCATCCAATAACGGAGGTTGGCAATGGGCTGCAGGATGTGGCTGCGATGCCGCTCCCTATTTCCGAGTTTTTAGTCCGGCTTTGCAAACCGAAAAGTTCGATCCTCAAGCAGAATACATTCGCCGTTGGATTCCGGAAATAAACGATCCATTCGTCTATCCTAAACCCATCGTCGACCATAAAATGGCCAGAGAAAGAGCGCTTTCTACTTACAAAGCAGGTTTGCAAAAATCAGCTGTAAGCGAATGAAAGGAGTAAAGAAGGCGGATCTTCCTCACAAAATTTGTCAATATTGTAAACGGCCTTTTTCGTGGCGAAAGAAATGGGAACGCGATTGGGAAAACGTATTGTATTGCAGTGATCGCTGTAGAAACTCAAAAACATGAACACACTCTTACATTGGTATCGTAACGATTTGCGGTCACAAGACCATGCAGCACTTGCGCATGCTGCTTCAAAAGGAATGAAGGTTTTGCCGCTTTATATTCTG